>JAICIW010000340.1 GCA_025928735.1 Rhodanobacteraceae bacterium
CACCGGCGTCGACGGCTCCCGCGACGGGCGACAGCGCCGCGGCGGCGGCGCCGAGCGCGGCGGTCTTGAGGAAGCGGCGGCGGTTGGTCATGGGAATCCTCTGCGGTGGCCGATCGCGCGGATGATGCCACGACCGCGCCAAGGATGGCATGACGCCTGTTGCGTATATGGATATATAATCCACCCATGAAACGAGCGAATCCATCGATCCAATGGGACCGGAGCCCAGCTCCGTGACCACCGACGCCGCCTGCAGCGAGTCCCGCGCCGAGCACGAAGCCGGTGCGGCCTCGCATGGAATCGCAGCTTCGCGTGTGCGCATTGTCGGACCCGGTTTCGGCACCGCGCCGGTCGGCAACCTGTATGCGGAGGTCGGCGACGACGAGGCGCAGATGGCGCTGGATCGCGCCCTGCAACTCGGCGTCCGCTATTTCGACAGCGCGCCGTTCTATGGTCACGGCCTCGCCGAACGCAGATTGGGAAGGGCGCTCGCGGGCGTGCCACGCGACAGTTTTACGGTCTCGACCAAGGTTGGGCGACGCATCGAATCCGATCCCGCGCAGCGCTCGCCGATCAGTGACGGATTCGCGGTGCGTGGCAGCCGGGCGGTGTTCGATTACAGCCGCGACGGCGTCCGGCGCTCATTCGAATCCAGCCTGCCGCGGCTTGGGGTCGATCGTGTCGACATCCTGTTCCTGCACGACATCGGTCGCCTGACCCACGGCGACAGGCATCCACAGATGCTGCAGCAGGCTTTGGACGAAGCGTTGCCGGCGATGGCCGGCTTGCGCGCGCAGGGCGTCGTGCGGGCGATCGGCATCGGGGTCAACGAGGTCGAGGTGTGCATGGAATTGATGCCGCGCTTCGACCTCGACTGCATCATGCTGGCGGGACGCTACACCTTGTTCGAACAGGCGGCCGCGCTGCCGATACTGGACGAGGCGCATCATCGCGGTGTGAAGGTGATCGTCGCGGCGCCGTACAACTCCGGCCTGCTCGGCGAGCCGCACGCTCCCGGCAAGACCTACGACTATGCGCCAGCGGGTGCGGATACATTGAAGCGCGCGCACGAAATCTACACGATCTGCAACGAGGAAGGCGTCGACGTGGGCGCCGCGGCGCTGCAATTTCCATTGGCGCATCCTGCCGTATGCGCCGTGGTCGCGGGCATGCGCAACGTGATGGAAGTCGAAAGCACGATCGCGCGCAGCAGTCAGCGGCTTCCAGCGCGGGTCTGGCGACGATTGCAGGCGGCGGGAATCATCGATGCCGCGGCACCGATGCCCGCCGTGGATGCGCCCCGGTGAGTGCGCGGCTCGAAGGCAAGCGTTGCCTGGTCACGGCGGCCGGCGCGGGTATCGGTCGCGCGGCGGCGCGGGCGTTCGCGCGTGAAGGTGGGGATGTGCTGGCCACCGACATCGATGCTTCGGCGTTGCGATCACTGGCGGCGAAAAACAACGCGATTCGCACTGCGTTGCTGGACGTCTCGGATGCCGCGCAGATTGCATCGCTAGTGGAAGCGAATCCTGTGGTCGACGTGCTGTTCAACTGCGCGGGCTATGTGCACGCGGGGACGATCCTCGATACCGATGAGGCCGCATGGCGGCGTTCGTTCGCGATCAATGTCGATTCGATGTTTCATCTTTGCAGGGCAGTGCTGCCAGGCATGCTCGATCACGGGCGCGGCAGCATCGTCAACATGGCGTCGGTCGCGTCCAGCGTGAAAGGCGTGCCCAACCGTTTCGCCTACGGCGCGACCAAGGCCGCGGTGATCGGGCTCACGAAGGCGATCGCGGCGGACTGCGTGGCGCGCGGCGTGCGCTGCAACGCGATCTGTCCCGGCACGGTGAAGACGCCGTCGTTGGAACAACGTGTGGCCGCACTGGGTGGCGACCAAGACACCGCGTGGAAAAGTTTCATCGATCGCCAGCCGATGGGCCGTTTGGGAGCGCCGGAAGAAATCGCCGCCCTCGCGGTGTACCTCGCTTCGGACGAATCGGCATTCACCACGGGCGCAATACACGTGATCGACGGCGGCTGGACGGGGTGACCGCATGAAGCTGGTGCGCTACGGACACGCGGGTCGCGAAAAGCCGGGCATGCTGGATGCGCACGGCGCGCTGCGCGATCTGTCGCAGGTCGTGAACGACATCGCGGGCGATGCGTTGACGAACGAAAGCATCCGACGCCTGCGCGCGCTCGATCCGGACGCGTTGCCGAAAGTCGAGGGCGCGCCGCGCCTGGGCGGGCCGGTGGGACGCGTCGGCAAGATCATCTGCGTCGGCTTGAACTACGCCGACCATGCCGCGGAATCGGGCCAGCCGGTGCCGGACCAGCCGGTGCTTTTCATGAAGGCGACCAGCGCGATCGTCGGTGCGTTCGATGACGTGGTGATTCCGCCGGGTGCAATCAAGGTCGACTGGGAAGTCGAACTGGGCGTGGTGATTGGCGACGTCGCGCGCCATGTGCCGCGTGAGGCCGCACTCGATCACGTGGCCGGTTACCTGATCGTCAACGACCTCTCCGAGCGCGCCTTCCAGTTCGACCACGGTGGCCAGTGGGTGAAGGGCAAAAGTTGCGACACGTTTGCGCCGCTTGGGCCGTGGCTGGTGACGCGCGACGAGGTGCCCGACCCGCAGGACCTTGCGATGTGGTTGAGCGTGAATGAACGCCGTTACCAGGAGGGCAACACGCGCACCATGATCTTCGATGTCGCGACGCTGGTCAGCCACATCAGCCGCTACATGACGCTCGAACCCGGCGATGTGATTTCGACAGGCACGCCGCCGGGTGTGGGCCTCGGCCAGAAGCCGCCGGTGTACCTCAAATCCGGCGACGTGATGGAGCTTGGCATCGA
>JAICIW010000420.1 GCA_025928735.1 Rhodanobacteraceae bacterium
CGCCGAGCGATACCGACGCCCACTCGCCAGGCTGCAAAGTCTCGGCCGTTCGCGCCGTCAACTTCGCCCCCTTGCGTAATCCCTTGTGCTGGCTGGCCATTGTTCTGGTGACCGTCCGGTGACCGTTTGTCGCCATAATAGCGGGAAGTCACGGGAATGCAACACATGGCGCAAACCATTGTAGGGCGCGCGTTACAGGGTGTTACGGGAAATTACGGCAGGCTCGCGGGAAGTCGATTTTAGGGACTTAAAATCCCTCGGCCTCGCGGCCATGCGGGTTCAATCCCCGCCCCCGGCACCATGACGTTTCCGCGACCGCGGTGATCATTTCACCGGCGGTTGGTCGATATGCCCGCAGTGCTTGCAGGTGCGCGCTTCGGGCGAACCGTAATAGCGTTCGAACACCGGCGGAAAATCCTTTTCGATGCTGCCAAGGATGAAGTATTCCTCGTACAACTTGTGGTTGCAGTTCTTGCAGAACCACAAGAGACCGTCTTTTTCGTGCGGCAAACGGCGTCGCTCGATCACGAGGCCGATCGAATCGGGCATCCGTTGCGGCGAATGCGGCGTGCGCGGCGGAAGATAAAACATCTCGCCGGCGCGGATCGGCAGGTCGCGACGCTGGCCGTCATCCTGCACGCGCAACACCATCTCGCCTTCGAGTTGATAGAAGAACTCGGGACCTTCGTCCCAGTGGTAGTCGCTGCGCGAATTCGGACCGCCGACGATCATGATGATGAAGTCGCCGTCGACGATGCACTTGTTGCCGACCGGCGGCTTCAGCAGGTGGCGGTGTTCGTCGATCCAGCGTTGCAGGTTGAAGGGTGGCGTCAAGGCCATGTTCCGGTTCTCGCGCGAGCCAAGCCGCCACCATACCGCCGCCGCGACTTGGCGCAAAGCTGCAGCATGGATTCCACGCGCCGGCGTGCATGGCCCGATCCGTCCGCATACGGTCCGGGTTGGTGCTCGCCGGTGGTGATCCGGCTGCGCACAATGACGCCTCCCGATTCGATGGAGTTTGTCCATGCCTGTCAATACCGCGGTACTCGCCGTCGACGTCCAGCAATCTTTCCTGCGCGCTCCGTATTGGCGCGAGGATGACCTACCTGCCTTCCGCGCTGCTGTGCTGCGGGTGTTGCAAGCTGCCGCGGAACGCGGCTGGCCGGTGGTGCGCATCCTGCACCAGGAGAACAACGATGGCCCGTTCGGCCCCGCAGCGGGGCTGGTGCGTCCACTTGAATGGATGCCGGAGGATGTCGCGGTGACCTTTCGCAAGGGCGTGCACAATGCGTTTACCGACACGGCCCTGGAGAGCTGGTTGCGCGAGCGCGGCATTCGGCGGGTCGTCGTGATCGGCATCCGCACCGAGCAGTGTTGCGAGACCACTACGCGCGTCGCCTCCGACCTTGGGTTCGACGTCGATTTCGTGACCGAGGCAACCTTGACCTTCCCGATGATCCACGCCGCCAGCGGCCGCCATTACGATGTGGAGGAGATCAAGCAGCGCACAGAACTGGTGCTCGATGGACGCTTTGCCCGCATCCGCAGCGTCGATGCCTTGCTCGCCGGCGACTGACGTCTGGTTCGTGTTGCCGCCCGGCGTGGTCCTGCTGGATTTCGCCGGCGCGGCCGAGGCGTTTCGCATCGCGGCCCGCTTCGGCGCAGGATTTCGCCTGCGGATGACGGCGGCAATCCAGCCTGGCGAAACGGTCACCACGTCGGTGGGAGCGGGACTGACCGGGGTCGAACCCTTGCCGGA
>JAICIW010000196.1 GCA_025928735.1 Rhodanobacteraceae bacterium
CCCATGTCGAGGCGATCCAGCGCCACCTCGGCGACGGCCAGTTGGCCGCGGGTGGGTTGGCTGCGAGCCTCCATATACACGGTGGCAGCCAGACAGGTTTGATCGGCGACCGGACGCGGAAGTAGTGCGACCATGCCGAGCAACAGGCCCAAGGTCATCGGGTCGTTCTCCTATGCAAGGCACCACATGCCGGATCAGGCCGGCACCTGGCTTGGAACACGGCGGGCCATCGGGCACATCGCCGCAATCTGGAATGGATGCTGGCTCGGACCCGGAAGCGATCTCCGGCAAAGGGCCGGGGCTGGCGGGTTCCGCACTGCGCCAACATGTCGTGGCAAACGGCATTCGTCGCCGTCTTTGCGCGCGGTGCGGACTTCCGGACCGCGCGCAAACCGGGCAATACGTCACACCCGGCTTGCGAAGCTGCGCGAAAGGTAAGGGCGGTTCAGCCGTGGCGCAAGTGCCGGGGTGTTAAAAACCCGTTGGAAAAGGCTGACCATTTAGATCAGGTTACGCATCGAACGTAGATTCGACTGCATAAATATTTTCCAACAATCTGATTTCACTTGGTGTTCCGATTTGAAGCACGGCCAAGGCCTCGAAACCGTCTTCAGCCGATACGATGTCGAACACCCGCGCGACCGTGGATCCGGGAACATCGCGAACCTCGCCGACGGGCAAAGGAATGGATCCCCGCAACCGGCAAAGATGCCATTTGTGCCCGCCGCGGTAATGGAGGCGGGCGGCGATTTCCTGCCCCGGATAGCAGCCCTTGTCGAACGCCACGGCGCCGAGCCGTTCGAGTCCCAGCGTCGGCGGCAGGAATTCCGGCTCGCCGTCGGGCAGGGAGGGCCAGCCGCGACGGATATCGTCCAGTCGCCAGCGGCGCTGCGCATCGGGATCAGGTGAAGCGGATTCCGAACACGGGCCGAGCCGGAGGCTGCGGGTTCCATAGCCGAGGACGATCACACCGTTTTCTTGCTTGGCCGTTTCGGCCGGCAGCGGGTCACCCCATTGCGCGGTGAAGGATTCGATTGTGAGGTTGACGCGCAGGCGGAAAAGGTATCGGGCCAGCACCGCGCAGAAAGTTTCCGCGTTGCCTCCACGCAGCACGGCGAACAAGCGTCCATCGCCAAGATCGGCGAGATGCATCAGCGCGTGGACCCGCCCCTGTGCGTTGAGGCACGCGTTCCACTGCCAGTGCCCCGGCTGCAGCGCCTCCACGTCGCCCGAAAATTGTGCCTGCGCGAATCGTCGCGCGTCGGCGCCTTCCAGCGCGATGCAATGGATGGTGCCGATGGCAGGAAAATCGGAAGTCATCGTGGCTGCTTGAACAGGGTTGCTGCGTCGATCGGGCTACGTTAGCAGCGGCCCGGCTGCGCACGGGTGCGTTCGGTGCGACAATCCGCATTCGTTTTTTTGCGATTGATTGACATGACGGAAAACCAACATGAGCAGGACGCGTCGCACGCACCTGCGTCTGCAAAGCCGCCTGCATCGACACCAGCGCCGCGCGAACGCGCGACGCCGGAGGGGGATGGCCTCGATCCCACGCGCTACGGCGATTGGGAAAAGAACGGGCGCTGCATTGATTTCTGATGCGATCGATCGTTGATCGCTGCTGTCGGAAGGAACACGCGAGTGCAAGCATGCGACCTCATCCAGGTCAAGGCCGGCTACTGTGCCCCGACTTCCCGCAACAGCCCCTGCGTGGCGGCAGCAATGGAAGACCGTCATTCGCGGCGTGAACGCGTTCGTGCAACAATAGAAAGGATCATCGGCGCACAAGCCGACGTGGGGACACAGCGCCAGTCGTCATCAGGAATCGAAAGACATGCCGAATTCCCGACCAATGTCGCCGCACCTGGGGATCTACCGCTGGCGCGTCAACATGCTGCAATCGACACTGCACAGGCTCACAGGCTTGTTCCTGTGCCTCGGCGCGCTGCTGGTGGTCTGGGGTCTGATCGCGGCGGCAACCAGCGACGCGGCCTGGAGTACATTCGCGGCGTTCTGCGGAAGCTGGATCGGCCTGGTCCTGCTGTTCCTGTGGACATGGTCGTTGCTGTTCCACCTCTGCAACGGCATCCAGCACCTGGTACGTGATGCCGGCAGAAATTACGGCCCGGCCACCCGCGACCGCACGCATGATCCGGTTTACTGGTCCACCGGTTGGGCCATCACCGCGATCAGCGTGGTGTTGACCGTGCTGGTGTGGGTGTTGTTGCTGGTGCACGTGAGCGGAGGTGCCGCATGAGCGCGTATCCGGGGCAGGAAGGCTTGCGCGATCCGCTGAAGGTCGCGCATGGGCTGGGCGCATCGCGGTCCGGCGTACGTCCGTGGTGGTTGCAGCGCGTAACCGCGGTTGCGCTGGTGCCGCTGTCGATCTGGTTCCTGTTCCTGATGGGCGGCGTGCTGCAGGCCGATTATCCGACGGTGCTGGAGACCATCGCCCAACCGGTGCACGCGATCTTCCTGATCGCGTTCGTGGTGTGCCTGTTCTGGCACGGCGCGCTTGGCCTGCAGGTGATCATCGAGGATTACGTACACACCCGCTGGTTGGAAACGACGCTGCAGATCGCGTTGCGTTTCGGCGCGCTGCTGGGCGCGCTGGCCGGCGTGATGGCGGTGCTGGCGGTGTGGCTGACCGGCGCCAGTTATTACTGACCGAAGCGCAATGACTCGATTCCGGAAAAGGGCCGCAGATGTCTGCTGAAAGTTACAAGGTCGAAACGCATCAATACGACGTGGTGGTAGTGGGCGCCGGCGGCGCCGGCCTGCGCGCCACGATGGGGTTGGCAGCGAAGGGATTGTCTGCGGCCTGCGTCACCAAGGTGTTCCCCACGCGTTCGCACACTGTCGCGGCGCAGGGCGGCGTGGCCGCCGCGCTCGGCAACATGGGCGAGGACGACTGGCGCTACCACTTCTACGACACCGTGAAGGGTGGCGACTGGCTGGGCGACCAGGACGCGGTCGAGTACATGTGCCGCGAAGCCATTCCGGCCGTCATCGAACTGGAACACTTCGGCGTGCCGTTTTCGCGCACCAAGGAAGGCAAGATCTACCAGCGCCCGTTCGGCGGCATGACCACGCGCTACGGCGAAGGTGTGGCGCAGCGCACCTGTGCCGCGGCCGACCGCACCGGCCACGCGATCCTGCACACGCTCTACACCCAGGCGCTGAAGCATGACGCCAAATTCTTCGTCGAATACTTCGCGACCGATCTGGTGAAGGATCCGCGCGACGGTCGCATCACGGGCGTGCTCGCGATCGACTTGAACGAAGGCACCCTGCACCTGTTCCAGGGCCACGCGATCGTGCTGGCCACCGGCGGTTACGGGCGCGCGTATTTTTCCTGCACGTCGGCGCACACCTGCACCGGCGACGGCGGTGGCATGGCGCTGCGCGCCGGCCTCGCGCTGCAGGATATGGAATTCGTGCAATTCCATCCGACCGGCATCTACGGTTCGGGCTGTCTCATCACCGAAGGCTCGCGCGGCGAGGGCGGTTACCTCACCAATTCCAGGGGCGAGCGCTTCATGGAACGTTACGCACCGAACGCCAAGGACTTGGCATCGCGCGACGTGGTCAGCCGCGCGATCACCATGGAAATCCGCGAAGGTCGCGGCGTGGGCGATCACGCCGATCACGTGTTTCTGAACCTCGCACACCTTGGCGCCGACGTGTTGCACGAGCGCTTGCCGGGCATTTCCGAAACTGCGCGCATCTTCGCGGGTGTGGATGTCACGAAGGAACCGATTCCGGTGCTTCCGACCGTGCACTACAACATGGGGGGCATCCCGACCAATTACCACGGCGAAGTGGTGCAAAAGGTCGGCGACGATCCTGACGTGGTGGTGCCGGGACTGTTCGCGATCGGCGAAGCCGCCTGCGTGTCGGTGCATGGCGCCAACCGCCTCGGCTCCAATTCGCTGCTGGACCTCGTGGTGTTCGGCCGCGCGGTCGCCAATCGCTGTGCCGAAGTCATCAAGCCGGACACGCTGCATCGCGAATTGAAGGGAGATGCGCTGGAGCCGGCGCTGACGCGCCTCGACAAGCTGCGTCACGCCGACGGCGGCACGCCGACCGCCGAGCTGCGCATCAAGATGCAGAAGACCATGCAGGCCGATGCGGCCGTCTTCCGCACCGCCGACACGCTCAAGCAGGGCTGCGCGAAGATCGACGAGGTTTATGCAGGCTTCGCCGACATCAAGGTGACCGACCGCTCGCTGATCTGGAATTCCGACCTGGTGGAAACCTTCGAGCTGTCCAATCTGCTCGGACAGGCCGTGGCCACGATGCATTCGGCCGAGCAGCGGCCGGAAAGCCGTGGCGCGCATGCGCGCGAGGATTTCCCCGATCGCAACGATGTCGAGTGGATGAAGCACACCCTGGTAACCGTTGACGACAACGGTCGCTGCGGTTTCGATTACCGGCCGGTGCATGCCAACCCCATGACCGATGACGTCAAGACCGTGCCGCCGAAGAAGCGGGTGTATTAGGAAGGTGAAGAGTCAGTCGGGCGCTGCGCGCCCTGTAAAGGGTGAGAAGAGCAAGAACCGGTTGCTCTCTGACCACTTGCAGCGCCGAAGGCGCGACTTGCAGCGAGCGGAGCGAGCGACTTGCCGTTCGAGCGAGAGTAGCGAGCGATAAACAAAGGTACCGAAATGGCCGAATTCACATTGCCGCAAATGTCGAAGGTGCAAAAGGGCAAGCGCTTTGCCGCGAAGCCCGGCGCCAAGAAGGTGCGCAACTTCAAGGTGTATCGCTGGGATCCGGATGTCGGCGGCAGTCCGCGCGTGGACACCTTCGAGGTCGACGTCACCGGCTCGGCGATGGTTCTCGATGTCCTGCTGAAGATCAAGAACGAAATCGATCCGACGCTGACCCTGCGCCGCTCCTGCCGCGAGGGCGTGTGCGGTTCCTGCGCGATGAACATCGACGGCGAGAACACGCTTGCCTGCACCAAGGGGCTCGACGAATTGCCGGCGGGCGACGTCAACATCTATCCGTTGCCGCACATGCCGGTGGTGAAGGATCTGGTGCCGGACCTCACCCATTTCTACGCGCAATACACGTCGATCAAGCCGTGGCTGCAAACCCAGAGCTCGCCGGGCGCGCACGAACGCCTGCAGTCGCCCGAGGACCGCAAGATGCTCGACGGCTTGTACGAGTGCATCCTGTGCGC
>JAICIW010000298.1 GCA_025928735.1 Rhodanobacteraceae bacterium
GTAGAGATCGTGCCGGCGATCCTTGAGGTTCTGCACGGTACCGTTGTTGCGCGCGCGTGCCAGATCCTCCAGTCGCAGGTCGGCAAACAGCACCGTTTCGCTGTTGGGGGTGGAATCCGCCGCGACGCCGTCGCGCGCGAATGGAAAATCGCACGGCGTCAGGATGCAACTTTGCGCGTACTGGATATCGAAGTTGTTGACGCCCGGCAGGTTGCCGCAGTTGCCCGACAGCACCACGTAACACTGGTTCTCGACGGCGCGGGATTGCGCGCAATAGCGCACGCGCAGATAGCCTTCGCGGGTATCGGTGCAGAACGGCGTGAACAGGATCAACGCACCCTGGTCGATCAGGTGGCGCGCGACTTCCGGGAATTCGATGTCATAGCACACGGCGATCCCGATCGGGCCGCAATCGGTCGGAATGGTGCGCGCGGTGCTGCCTCCCTTGATGTTCCACAAGCTGCGCTCGCTCGGCGTGATGTGCAATTTCATCTGCTGGTGGATCGAGCCGTTGCGCAGGCACACGAAACAGATGTTGTGGATGTCGCCGTCATCGCTCAGGGCAGGGTGGGTGCCGGCAATGATGTTGATGTTGCGGCGCACGGCGAGGTCGCTGAACAGTGTCTTGACCCGCGGTGTGTATTCGGACAGCTTCCGGATCGAATCGACCGGCGACAGCGGCGCGTTTTCGATCGAGAGCAGTTGCAGCGTGATGAGCTCGGGGAACACCACGAAGTCGGCTTCGTAATTGGCGGCGATGTCGACGAAATATTCCACCTGGGTGGCGAACTCGTCGAAATTCTTGATGCGCCGCTGCTGGTACTGGACGGTGGCGAGGCGGATCACGTCCGGCAGCCGTTGCGTCACCACGTGCGGGGGCATGTCCGGCTGATCCATCAGCCGCGGATTGCGCCACACCAGGTGCGCCGCGTAACCCAGTGATTCGCGGTCGTAGGGAAGGTAGCCTTCGAGCAGGCGGATGACCTCGAAGCCGTTGCGCAACTGGAAACTCAAGGTCGGGTCGCGTTGACGGCCATGGATCACCGCCTTGAGGTAATCCTCCGGCGTGGTGTATTTGCCTGCGCGCTTGGCGAGGCCCGGCAGGCGTCCGCCGAACACGATGCCGCGCAGACGCAACCGCTGGCACAGCCGCTTGCGCGCGCTGTACAGGCGCCGGCCGATGCGCATGCCCCGGCAATCGGGGTCGACGCCAATGTCCATGCCGTACAACCAATCGCCGTGGGGATCGTGGCGCGATGCGAAACCGCCGCCGGTGATTTCGGCCCAGCTGTGCGGGGCCATCGCCACCGCTTCGCTGATGCGGAAGGTAGCGCAGTAGCCGATCACGCGATCGTCGTACACCGCCACGAACTGCCCTTCCGGGAAGTGCGCGAGCTGGCCCGCGACCATTTCCGGTGAATAACCGAACCCCGGTCCGTACACGCGCTTGCCCAGCGCGACGATCTGCGGGATGTCGTCGTCGGTGGTGTTGCGCACCATCAACCGGGGCGTATGTTCGAGTGCTGTGCTCACCCGAACATTATGGCGGCGATGGGCCGGCACGAACCACGATGGTGGCGCTTGCGACGGGCGGCCGCTAGCCTTCGACCCGAACCGGAAGGCGGGAGTGATGAATGTTGCAAGCGGAGCACCTGTGGACGCCGCACGAATGGCAGCGCGATGCAGCGGTCGGGCAGGGCACGGACACGCTGCGCGCGCGCTTCGCCCTCCCCGGCATGCCGAACCTGCACTCGCATGCGTTCCAGCGCGCCATGGCGGGCCTGGCCGAGCGGCGGGGCCCCGGCGACGATTCGTTCTGGACGTGGCGCGAAACGATGTATGCGTCCGCCTCGCGCATCGGCCCCGACCAATTGCAAGCGATCGCGGCGCAGTTGTACGTCGAGATGCTGAAGGCGGGTTATACGCACGTCTGCGAGTTCCATTACCTGCACAATGCGCCCGATGGCAAGCCCTATGCCGATCCCGCCGCGATGTCGCGCGCGATCATCGCGGCTGCGCGCGAAGCCGGTATCGGATTGACGTTGCTGCCGGTGCTTTACATGACCGGCGGGTTCGACGGGCGAGCGTTGTCGGATCGGCAGAAGCGTTTCGGATTGTCCGTCGACGCGTACCTTGAACTGGTGGAATCGCTGGGTGCGCACGAATCGGAGCGCGTGCGCGTGGGCGTCGCCCTGCATTCGCTGCGCGCGGTCCCCGAAACCGCGATGCGCGAGGTGCTGGCGGCTGCCTCGGCTTTTTCCCCTCTTCCTTCGGAGCGGCGTGGCGCACCGCGCCGGATGAGGGTGCGGCCAGGGCGGGGTTCAATGCCCATCCATATCCACATCGCCGAGCAGATCGGCGAAGTGCAGGATTGTCTTGGTATGCGCGGTGCGCGCCCGGTGCAATGGCTGTTCGACCACGCGGACGTCGACGGACGCTGGTGCCTGGTGCACGCGACGCATCTGGATGATGCGGAGTTGCGGGCGATCGCGGCATCGGGCGCGGTGGCGGGGCTTTGCCCAACCACCGAGGCGAATCTGGGCGACGGCCTGTTCCCGCTCGCGAACTATCTCGATGCGCGCGGCACGCTGGGCATCGGTTCCGATTCGCACATTTCGGTGTCGCCGGTCGAGGAACTGCGCTGGCTGGAATACGGGCAGCGGCTGGTGACGCGCCATCGCAACATCGCGTCGCGCACCCCCGATGCGAGCGTCGGCGAGGCGTTGTGGGGCGCAGCGTTGCAAGGCGGACACCGCGCAGCGGGCATCGCGGAGGATGACGTCCGCGCGGATTTCATCGTGCTCGACGATGCTTCGCCGTTGCTCGCCGCACGCGACGAACGCAGCGTGATCGATGTGTTTTTGTTCGCGGGCAACGCACCGCTGGTGCGTGACGTGATGGCGGGTGGCGAGTGGATGGTCCGGGATTTCCGGCACCGCGACGAAGCGCGGATCGCGGCGCGTTACCGCGAAACTGTCGAAGCACTCGCGGCGGGTTGATCCGCCGGTTCGGAGAAACGCAGGGACCGAAGCGCGTCGTCCATCGCCTCGAACGCATGGGCGTCGGAGAACGGTGGCGTCGCGGGCGGGTCATAGATGGCCGGGTTCACGCCGAACACCAGCAGGTCGATCGTGTAACACACACCGTCGTGGACGGTGCGATAGGCCTGTACGTCCAGATGATGGCTCATTGCGGCGTCGGCGGCCTCGAAGGTCGTGAAGGTGACGCCGTTGATGATGCGGGTCGCGACGCTGCCGGGACGCGCGGCGGTCGGTGGCGTGGTGCAGCCGCGCACTTCTTTCGCGTCACGGCTCGCACCGATCCGGATTTCGGCGTCGGTAATCTTGTTGGACCCCGGCACGGACAATGCCACCACCGGTTGTCCGTGCGAATCCGGCGACACGAAGCTTTTCCACGCGCCGTTGGCCAGATAGCTCGAC
>JAICIW010000401.1 GCA_025928735.1 Rhodanobacteraceae bacterium
GTGCGGCGGAATGTCGGTGGCCATGCCGACTGCGATGCCGGTGGACCCGTTCAGCAGCACGTGCGGCATCCGCGCCGGCAGCCACGACGGTTCCTTCAGCGTGCCGTCGAAGTTCGGCGCCCAGTCGACCGTGCCCATCGGCAATTCGCTGAGCAGTACTTCGGCGATCGGTGTCAGGCGCGATTCGGTGTAGCGCATCGCCGCGAATGATTTGGGATCGTCCGACGAACCGAAATTTCCTTGCCCGTCGATCAGCGGATAGCGGTAGCTGAAAGGCTGCGCCATCAGCACCATCGCCTCGTACACCGAACTGTCGCCGTGCGGATGGAACTTGCCGATCACGTCGCCGACGGTGCGCGCGGATTTCTTCGGTTTCGCGGTGGCCGCGAGGCTGAGCTCGCTCATCGCGTACACGATGCGCCGCTGCACGGGTTTCAGGCCGTCGCCGATGAAGGGCAGGGCGCGGTCCAGCACCACGTACATGGAATAGTCGAGGTACGCGCGCTCGGCATACTCGCGCAAGGGAATTTGTTCGAAGTTGGTTTCCAGCGATGCCATGGCTATCCGTGATCCCGGCTTGGGCGGGACTTGAGTTCTCGATCCGGAGAATTGTCGCGGACCGCGCGCTTCAATGCACGCGTTCGGTGTCGATGCCGAGCTTCGCGAGCTGCGCCTGCACGCTGTCCGGGCCAGCGAGATGGCCGGCGCCGATGGCGACGAAGATCGTGCCGTGGCCTTTCAGCAGCGTTTCGATCCGTTTCGCGAAGTGCCCGTTGCGGTCGACCAGCAACACCTCGTACAGATCCGGGTACTGCTTGCGCATGCTGCCATTGACATTCGTGGCGATGGCGTCCACGTCGCCGGCTTGCCACGCGCGGATCAGCGCCTTGATCTGGGCCGGGCCCTTGGCGTAGTCGTCGAGCACGTTGCGCAGCAGGTCCAGTTGCAGCGCCGACGGCAGGTTGGCGAAATACCGGATTTGCTGCTCGGCGGTCTCGAACGCATCGACCGTTTTGCCGGCCGCCTTGAACGCGCGTTGCAGTTGCTTGTCCGCGCCGGATTTCGGGTCGTAGCCGGCCTTGACGATGGGCGCGACCGTGATCGTCAACGCCGCCAGCCACGGCTTCATGGCGTTGAGCGTGGCAGCGCCTCCCGGCAGGTCGATGGCCTTGGCGGCCGCCTCCAGTCTCGCGCGATCGGCGTCGTCCAGTTGCTTCGAAAGCGAATGTTGCAGGTCCATCCCGTATTGCAGCACCAGCATCTGCATGCCGACGGGATCGTCGTCGTCTTCTTCCATGTACAACGTGTCGCTGTCGGCAAGCGCCTTGTCCAGCGCCGGGTAGTGCCACTTGGCATCTTTCGGCAGGATGTGCACGGTGCCGAACAGGTAAACCGTGGCGGTGGCGCCTTTCGCTACCCACAGCGCGGGATCGGCCAGCGCGGGCGTGCTGGCGATCAGCACGAATGCGAGGGCGATACAGAAGCGTTGCAGCGTTTTCATCCTGACACGGGCGAAAAAGGAATCTGCGCATTGTGTCATGGGGTGTGATCCGCTCGCGCTTCGCCACGCCGGAATGAGGCGGTGTTCCGGTGTCTCGTCCGGAAGGGCGCACTCAAGGCGCCTGCGCCTGTGCTTTCAACGCTTGCGCGGCTTCGAACGTGATCCGCTGCGCGCGCGCCGAGCGTTGCGGCGACAGCAGCATCTGGCGCCAGGCGGTCTCGGCCTCCGACGTTTTGCCCAGACGCGCCGCCAGATGTGCCCGCAGCATCTGGGCGCGCAGGAAATCGGGCACCGCAGCCGTTGCGTATTCCGTCACCCGCAGCGCAGTGCGGGTGTCGTCCTTGAGCATCCAGGCATGCGTGCGCGCCAGCCAGCTCTCGCGGCTTTGCGACCAGGCGTCGATTCGATCCAGCACGCGCAATGCCGCATCCGGCTGGTACTGATCGATCAACAATGAGGCGAGGGCAACGCCGCTTTCGTGGTCCCACGGTGCGTGTGCCAGTGCGCTTTCGTAAAGACGCTCGGCTCCGCGCGGTTGTCCGGTTGCCGCCATCGCGGCGGCCGCTGCCGCTTGCCGGTTTTCGGTCAACAGCACGAACGCA
>JAICIW010000409.1 GCA_025928735.1 Rhodanobacteraceae bacterium
GCAAAAGCCCTGATCGATGCTTTCGAACAGGCCGCGATATTTTTCCTCGCCCAGCCGCAGCGCGGTTTCGGCTTGGGCGCGCTCGATGATCGCCCAGGTGCGCTGCGCGATTTCCTCGACCAGCGCGATTTCGCCGTTCGTCCAGTGGCGCGGGCGACTCTGGTGCAGCGCCAGGAAAGCGGTCAACCGGCCTTCCTTGACCAGCGGCACTTTCAGCAGCGCACGCATGCCGTGCGCATGGCAATGCTGCCGTTCCTCTTCGCTCAGCGCCTTCCAGTCATCCAGATCGTCGACTGCGAGTGTGTTGCCGGCGCGCAGCGCGAAGGCCGCGGCGACGCCAAATTCTTCCAGCCGGTACTGTTCCGGCATCGAAACCATGCCGTCGCTGTGGTAATCGTCGATAAAACTCGCGTGGCCGGCGGTGTCGACGTCGGCGTAATACGCCCGATCGACCTGCAGGTGGCGACCCAGCATTTCGCAGGCCTGCGTGCGCACGGCCCGCGCATCCGACAACGGCCGCAGCACGTCGCCGAGTTCGAGCAACATGGATTGCCGCTCACCGCTTTGCTCCAGCGCGTTCGCCGCACGCGCGCGCTCCGCGGTCGCAAGGTGGCGGTCGGTTACCTCCACCAGTGTCACCAGCACGCCGGCGGTCTTGCCGGCGCCGTCGCGCATGGGGCTGTAGCACAGGTCGAACCATGCGTCGGCGGTCCGGCCGTGCCGGGTCAGCGGATACAGCGCGTCCTCGAAGTTGACGGTTTCGCCCTCGAACACGCGGTCGTAGATGGGCTTGTTGATGTGCCACACCTCGGGCCAGCATTCCCGGTTCGGCTGGCCGAGTCCCGCCGGATGCTTGTCGGCCATGATCACCGCGTAGCCGTCGTTGTAGATCTGCAGCAGTTCGGGCCCCCACAGGATCACCTGCGGGAAGCGGTTGGGCAGGATCAGTTCGACAGCCGAACGAAGTCTTTGCGGCCACGACGCAATCGCTCCGAGCGGCGTCGCCGCCCAGGGATGCGCGGCGACCAGCACGCGCATCGGCGATGGTTCGGATGCATCGTCGATCGATGGGTCCGTAGGCGATTCCTTGACCGTGGCCATGCACTCTCCTGACAGCACGCCCGCCTTGGCCCACCAGTATAGTCCGCGGGCCTGATGGCGGGCCGGCTGCCCATCGCCGGAATGACGGCAGCGCCGGCTGGGCTGGGCCGGCTTCATGGGCGAAAGCCCGATATTCTTGTGCCGCCGCATCCGCGGCGAAACCCGACGCGGACCGTGCGCGACGCCGTGGTCGCAGGGAGCCGGGTCATTTGCCCGCGCCCGCAAGCGACACCGCGGCGGGTTTCACCGGCGATGTCGCAACGACGCGAACGCGATGGCGGCGAGCCGGTGGCTGCCAACGCCATGACCGGGGGATGGTTTGCGCCTCAAGCGGTATTACCCGTGTTGGCCGGGCGCGGTACCCGTATGTACGGCGCCATCGGTGAGCGGCGCCGGGACGCCGCCGGTTTCGACGAGGTTCTTGAAACGCAGCAGCGCGCGGCTCGCGAGCCGCTGCGGCGTCGGTCCCAGCATCTTGATCGCGGCGCGGCCCAGCGCGCCGCCCGGCGGATCGAAGCGCATCGCCAGATGCACTTCGGTGCCGAGTCCCTGCGGCGCTTCGTGGAAACGCACTTCCCCGTCATTCGCAATCGCCGCGTCGCCGACCGAACGCCAATGCAACGACTCGGCTTCGTGTTCCCCGGTGATTTCGGAGTCCCATTCCAGGCCCTTGTCGGCCGGTCCGTGCGCGTTCCAGTGCCAGCGTCGTTCACCGATCGAGCGCACGTCGGCGAAATCGCCCATCACACGCGAAAGCATGTCCGGGTTGCACCATGCGCGGTACAGCTCCGCCGCAGGCTTGTCGATGGTGATGGCGCTTTCGATTTCGATCGGTCCGGTTTGCGCGGCATTCCTGCCCAGCCATTCGTA
>JAICIW010000346.1 GCA_025928735.1 Rhodanobacteraceae bacterium
GCAGTCAGGGTTTTGCGCGCAGCCTCACGGCTGAAGAGCGCCTGCTGGGCGAGCTGTGACCGAAGAACAAACCCCCGCCATGACCTCGAACCGCCCCTATCTGTTGCGGGCGGTGCACGAGTGGATTTGCGACAATGGCCTCACGCCCTACATCGTGGTCGATGCTGCCAAGCCCGGTGTGCAGGTTCCGCCGCAGGCGATCAGTGAAGGCCGTGTCGTGCTGAATCTCGCGCCGCGTGCGATCGCGCGGCTGGAAATCGGCAACGAAGCGATTACGTTCATGGCGCGCTTTGGAGGTGTCGGCCACGCGGTCAGCGTCCCCGTCGCCGCCGTACAGGCGATCTATGCACGCGAAAACGGTCAGGGCATGCTGCTGGCCGAAGATGCGGCGGGCATGACTTCATCCGCGCCGTCTCCGGATGCATCGCCGACGAGACCCGCCATGCCCGCGCTGCAGGCCGTGCCCAATTCCGCGCAGGATGCATCGCTATCCGATGGCGAGGGCGAAAAAAGCGATGACGGCGACAAGCCGGACAAGCCGCGGCCCAAGGGCAAGCCTAGCCTGCATGTCGTGAAGTGACGAAGGTGTAGCGCGCTGGCACGCCTGAATTTTTTTTGCTTTTGATCGCCGCCCCGGCGAGCGCCCGGGACATTTGTTGCTGGCCCTCGCCCGTAACGGCCCATCGCAGGTTGGACCGAACGCAGTTCGTGGGTCTGACCCGGACTCGATCCGGGGAGGCCAACGAGACCGTGGCATTCGCCCACCACTCGGATCGATCCGCTCACGGAAGCGCAGGTCATTCCGCTGCGCGTCAGTGCAGCGTCCTTCGCGCACGCGTGATCGGAACGACTTTGTTGCCGGCATCCGGCGCAGTCTGCATCGGCGGCACGCCATGCAGCACATGGACCGCGGGAACCGCGGCACCGTTGCCCAGATCGTGACGTGCGGGCATGCTCTCGCCCACGATGCGATCGCCGAGCAGCCGGATGCTGGCGGACTGGCGATCATCGCCGCCGCGGCTGGTCTCGAAGCGGTACTCGCGCATCACGTGGAGCGTGCCGCGTCGCCGGTTCACGCGCAGACGGTGTAACGCCACGCTGTCGTCGAGCAGTTGCACGCCGTGCAATTCGCACAGGTGTCGCGCATGCGCCGTCGCGCGTTCGCGCAGCCGCAGCACGTGGTACCACGTGCCGATCAGCACCATGAACGCAAGCAGCGGCAACCAGACTTCCAGCACGTCACGATCCTCGCGCACCCGGGCGGGCGCGTTCGCAGCCATCATGCCGGCATCGGCATGGGAAAGACAGACGGGATATGGGGTCGGCCGGCGTTACTTCACGCGTTCGACGCGCACGCTCTGGTTGCAGCCCTGCACGTACATCAGCCAACTGCCGAGGATCATCGGTTTGATCGTGACTTCCGGGTTGTCGACTTCCGGACACGAATACGCACCGGACTCGGCCTGCTTCCAGACCTGGCCATTGTCGAGCGTGAAGGTGCTGTGTCCGCCCCAGCCATTGAAGTGCCCGACCAGGTGCGTGTTGAATTTGTCACGCGGCTGGTTGGTCGGATAGAACACCGGCTGGCCGCTGGCGGAGACCATCTTGGTCTGTTCGTGCGTGCGCAACCAGCTGTCGAGGTTTTGAAGTTCCTGCGGCGTCAGCTTGTCGAGGCCCGCGGCCTTGAAGTCGGCCGCCGACATGCGCTCCTCGAGCGAGGAAAACTGTTGCGCCATGACAGGCAGGGCGGTGGTCAGCAGGGCCAGTGCGGCCGGCAACATCAGTCGAGTGCGCATGGGCGGCGATAATAGCAGTGCCCCATGCAAGCCGCACGGGGTTCGTGGAGAGTCCGATTTAATACACTGACCATCTTTCGGCGGCCTTTCCCGGCGGCGCCGGATGCTGTTTCGGCATATGGACCCATCGCTCACGAACATCGATTCCGGACCGGCGGCGCCCATCGCCATGCTGCCTGCAGGTGAACGCGCACTCTGGGCGGAGACCGACGCATTGCTGCGGGACATTGGTTGCGATGCGGAAACCTGCGTCGCGGCGGGATGGTATGCGGTGGCGGTCGCGCATCCGCAGGCGTGGCTCGCCGAAAGTGCGCGCGCACCGGAATCGGTGCGCCGCCTGGTGGAAGGCCAGCAGCAGGCCGAACGCGTGTGGGCCTTGCACGCATCCCGTGACATGGCCGGCGGCAGCGAAGGATTGCGCCGATTGCTGCTGGCGATCATCCGCGATCTTCGCGTCGTGTACCTGCTGCTGGCACGGCAGTTGGCGAAGTTGCGCGCCGCGGCTGCGCTGCCGGAAGCCGAACGCCGCGAACTGGCGCAACTGACCCGCGACATCCACGCGCCGCTGGCCAATCGTCTCGGCATCGGGCACTGGAAGTGGGAGCTGGAAGACTTGGCATTCCGGTATCTGCAGCCCGACACATACCATCGCATCGCCGCGTTGCTGGACGAGCGCCGCGCCGATCGCGAAGCATGGATCGCGCGCTGTGTCGACGCGTTGCGCGAGGCACTGCGTGTGCAAGGCGTCGAAGCCAGTGTCGACGGGCGCGCCAAACACATCTATTCCATCTGGCGGAAGATGCAGCGCAAGCGCATCGGTTTCGGCGAGCTGTACGACATCCGCGCGCTGCGCGTGCTCACGCGCAGCGTGGCCGATTGCTATGCCGTGCTCGGCATGGTGCATGCGCTGTGGCCGATCATCCCGCAGGAATTCGACGACTACATCGCGCGGCCCAA
>JAICIW010000020.1 GCA_025928735.1 Rhodanobacteraceae bacterium
CCCGCCCGGAATGACAGCTTGATCAATTCGGCGCGTTGCAAAACCGCGCGTAATCGATGTAGCCGGGAAACGGTTTGCCCGCGGCGCAAACCAGGCACTCGGGGTCGGGTGCGAGGCGCGTTTCGTGGAAGCGCATTGACAGCGCATCGAACATCAGCACGCGGCCGACCAGCGGTTCGCCGATGCCGAGGATCAACTTGATCGCTTCGGTCGCCTGCAGCATGCCGACGACGCCCGGCAGCACGCCCAGCACGCCGGCTTCCGAACAGTTCGGTGCATCTTCCGGCGCCGGCGGTTGCGGGAACAGGCAGCGATAGCAAGGTGCCATGCCGCGTTGGCGGCCGGCGTCGAACACGCTCACCTGACCCTGGAAACGTTGCACCGCACCGTACACCAGCGGCATCGCGAGCTTCACGCAGGCGTCGTTGAGCAGGTAACGCACGGGAAAGTTGTCGGCGCCATCCAGCACCACGTCGGCGCCTTCGAGCAGGGCCTCGACATTGGATGCCGTGACACGCTCGGGCAGGCCCTCGAGATTCACGCGCGGGTTCAGCCCGTGCAACGCCTGCGCGGCGGAATCGAGCTTCGACATGCCGATGCGATCGTCGGTATGCAGGATCTGCCGTTGCAGGTTGCTGCGTTCCACCACGTCGTCGTCGGCCATCACCAAGGTACCGACGCCCGCGGCGGCGAGATAGTACGCCGCCGGTGAACCGAGCCCACCGGCGCCCAGCACCACCACGCGCGCCGACTCCAGCTTGCGTTGCCCCGTTTCGCCCACTTCCGGCAGACGCAGGTGGCGCGAATAGCGATCGTAGAAATCTTCGTCGCCGCCGGCTTTGGCCACCGGCAGGCCTTCCTCGATCCAGCGCGCGGTCCCACCCGCGACCGAAACGACATTGGCGTATCCGCGTTGCTGCAACGCCTGCGCCGCCCGCAACGAGCGCGGGCCGTGTGCACAGATGGCGAGGATTTCACGCGTCCGGTCGGGAACGACCTCGCCGATGCGTTGCAGCACCTCGCCGAGTGGCAGCGCGACCGCGCCTTCCGCCATGCCGGCCGCCTGTTCGTACGGTTCGCGCACGTCCAGCAGCACGGCACCCGCACGCTGACGCTCCAGCGCCTGTTGCGGTGAAATCTCGCTGATGGTCATGCGTCCATTATCCGGCAAAAGCGATTTGGCATGGATGAAAGCGGATGACCACAGACAAGCGCAAGCTGATCCGTATCATCCGTGCTGATCCGCGTCGAGAAAAATTCATGGCCAAAGGAGGACGATGTCGCCTTCGGCATACTCACGCGTACCCTCGGGCAGGAGCGCCAAGGCATCGGTTTCAACAAGACCGCGCAACATGCCCGAGCCCTGCCTGGCATGCGGTGTCGCCCACCTTACACCGTCGCCGTCGACATGCAGGCTGCAACGCGTGAGTTCAGCACGGGCGTGGCGTTTGTGCAGCGAGGCGGCGAGGCGCGCGTGCGTCGGCTTCGGGATCGTGCTGACGCCTTGCATCGCGCGCAGCGCAAAGCCGATGAACAACCGGAATGTCACTGCCGACGCGACCGGGTTGCCTGGCAATCCGAAGTAGAGACTCGCACCGATCTGCCCGAACAGGGTCGGCATGCCGGGCTTCAGTCGCACCTTGTGGAAATGGATTTCGCCGATCGTTTGCAGCACATTCGGAAGATGGTCGGCTTCGCCCGCCGACACGCCGCCGCTGCTGACGACGATGTCGGCGTCGGCGGCAGCGTCGAGCAAGGCATCGCGCAGGGCCTCGGGTTCGTCGCGGACACAGCGCGTCGCCGAGACGATCGCATGCGCCTCGCGCGCGAGTGCGGCCAGCATCACCGCGTTGGATTCGTGGATCTGCCCGAACCCCAGCGGCTGCCCCGGGGGCACCAGTTCGTCGCCGGTGGCGATCACGGCGATGCGCGGCAAGCGACGTACCGAAACGTCGGCGATGCCGAGTGCGGCCAGCACGGCAAGCTCCGCCGCGCCTGCCGGTGTTCCAGCCGCAATCGCAAGATCGCCCTTCGCGTAGTCTTCGCCGGCAGCGCGCACGTTGGCGCCGGATTTTTCACCCGATTTCACGGTGACGCGATCACCTTCGATGGCAATGTTTTCCTTGATCACGACAGTGTCCGTGCCGGGTGGCATCGGCGCGCCGGTGGTGATGCGTGCGCACTCGCCCGAGGCGACAGCGGGCGCGAATGCGGCGCCTGCGAGCACTTCGCCGACCAGCGTGAAAGCGCGTTCGCCCGTTGCGGGCAAATCCGCACCACGCAATGCGAAGCCGTCCATCGCCGAATTGTCGAATGGCGGCAAGGCATGCGGCGCACGCACCTCTTCGCCCAGAACCCGGCCCTGCGCCTCGACGAGCGACACCGTTTCGATCGGCAGGCGGTGTTGCGCCGCACGCGTGGCGACGATTGCCAGCGCCTGTTCCAGGCCGATGCGGCTCGGATAACCGGACTCAGCCATGCGTGCGTTCGTAATCGCGAAATTCTTCGGGCGTGTTGAGATTATGCAATGTGTCACCGACAGCGCCGCAATCGACGGCGACGGTTTCCATCGATTCGTGCCACAGCCGCGCGGAGCCGTGCGCGCGCAACGCGTGCTCGACCGAGGTACGCCAGGATGCCGGATCCTCGTCGATGCGGTACATGGCGAACAACGGCTGGGGCGCCCCGGCGCGGCGCACGAATGCGCAACATGCGGTTGCGTCGGCTGCCAACACGGCGTGCAAGGCCGATTGCAGATCATGCGGCGGGTCCGGGCAATCGACGGGCGCGGTCAGCAGCCAACGCGGCAACGCGTGCCGATTGGCTTCGAGGAATCCGAATGCCGCCACCAGCCCGGCCAAGGGACCCGCGTGACCGTCGTTGCCGTCATGCACGACGGGCGCGTAGCGCGCGTATTCATCGGTGTTGCGATTGGCGATGATCAACAATCGATCGCACTGCGGGCGCAAACGTTCCAGCACGTGCTCGACCAGCGGCTTTCCGTTCAATGGCAACAAGCCCTTGTCGGCACCGCCGACGCGGCTGCCCGCGCCGCCGGCGAGCACCACGCCCAAAACGTCATCGCTGGCCATGGACGGGCCGGGATTGGCTGGCAGGGATGGCAAAGCCCATCCTCAGCGACCACGTACATGGCGGACCATCCGCCGACGCTTGCGCTGCTGGCTTTCGGTGAGCACGTTGCGCTTGCCTGCGTAAGGGTTTTCGCCCTCGCGGAATTCGACCCGGATCGGTGTGCCTTCCAGCTTGTAACGCTTGCGGAAGAAGTTTTCGAGATAGCGGCGATAGCTGTCCGCGATATGTTTGGTGCGACTGCCGTGGATCACGATGGTCGGCGGATGGTCGCCGCCCGGGTGTGCGAAGCGCAGCTTGGGCGAATGCCCTCTGACCAGCGGCGGCTGGTGCGCCGCCACCGCGTTTTCCAGAGCGCGGGTGAGATCGGAAGTGCCGAGTTCGCGCGATGCCGCGGCGCCGGCGCGATCGATCGCACGCATCAATTCACGCAGCCCCGATCCGTGCTTTGCAGAAAGGAACACGACCCGCGCCCACGCGACGAAATCGAGCTTGCGTTCCAGTCCGGCCTTGCAGCGCTCGCGGTCGTATTGCTCCAGCCCGTCCCATTTGTTGGCAACAATCACCAGCGCCCGCCCGGCTTCCAGTACCTGCCCGATCAAGGCCAGGTCCTGATCGGTGACGCCCTCGCCCGCGTCCAGCATCACCGCCGCCACTTCGGCCGCGGCAATGGACTGCAGCGTCTTGATCACGCTGAACTTCTCCAGCGCATCCTCGACCCGGCCACGCCGACGCACGCCTGCGGTATCGATCAAGGTGTAACGCTTGCCGTCGCGCTCGAGCGGCACGTGAATGGAATCGCGGGTGGTGCCAGCAATGTCGGAAACCACCACGCGTTCCTCGCCAAGCAGGCGATTGACCAGCGTGGATTTGCCGACGTTGGGCCGGCCGACGATCGCGACGCGCGTGCCGCCCGTTTCGTCATGTTCCGCATCTTCATCGGCGTCTGGCGGAAGCAGCGGCAGCGTCGCGGCGAGCAATGCATCGAGTCCGCGCGCATGCGCGGCGGCGATCGCGAACGTGGCGGCCACCCCTAGCGAAGCAAACTCCGCCAGCGCCACCTGCGCATCGATGCCGTCGGTCTTGTTCACCGCAAGCAACACGGGCTTGCCGGTGCGCCGCAGGCGGTCGAGGATCGCGCGATCCTGCGGCAGCAAACCTTCGCGCGCGTCGACCAGCAGCACGCAAATCGCCGCTTCGTCGATCGCAAGCTGAACCTGCTTCTCGGTCAGCTCGTCGATGTCGATCCGCTCACCGGACAGGCCGCCCGTATCGACCAGCACGAACGGCCGCGTGCCGAGCCGGCACACGCCGTAATGACGGTCGCGGGTGACGCCCGGCAAGTCCGCGACCAGCGCGTCGCGGCTGCGGGTCAGCGCGTTGAAGAGCGTGGACTTGCCGACGTTGGGGCGGCCGACCAGGGCGACGACAGGTAGCATGGCTCGTGGTCCGAAAAGCAACTGCGCTCGGCAGCTTGCGCGCTAATGATATTGCGCTCGCATCAGGCCCGGTGCCGGAAGGTGCCGTTCCGGGGCCGGGAAATGCTCACGTACAGGCGCGGATGCCGGTTTGCCGGGCGTCGAGCATCACGCAATCCGCCTTTGCTCGTGTGCTTTTCGAACCCTCGTCCACCTTCGACTTCGCGTGCCCGAAAGGCACTGCTTGTCAGGGTGACGCGTTGATCCGATATGCCGCCACGTGTCCCTTGACGTCTTCCACGTACACCGTATCGCCGTTCACCACCGGTCGCGCACGAATCGCATCCTTGGAAAGACGCATGCGCGCGGCGAGCTTGCCGTCGGAAAGGTCGAGCCAGTGCACGTAACCCTCGACGCCAGCCACCACCGCGTATTGGCCCTGGATCGCCGGCGCGGTCAGCCAGTGGTACTGCAGTGCATCCTGCTTCCACAGGTCGCCGCCGCCATCCTTCGAGAACGCCCACACCAGCGAGTCGTCATCCACGCCGACCAGTTGCGTGTCGGCGACGCCGACGCCCACGTAGCTGGAGAACGGCCGGTTCCATGCGACCTGCCCTTGCGCCGCGTCGATGGCGGTGAGCTCGCCGTGGTAGGCCGTGGCATACAGGATGTTGCCGTCGAGCTGCAGCTGATCGTCGGCATCGTTCAACTTCTGGATGTCGGTGCGGCCCAGACCCTTGGTGATCGGGACCTTCCACTGGATCGCGCCGGTGTCGCTGCGAAGCGAGACCACATTGCCGTCATCGCTGCCGAACATCACCACGCCGTGCGCGGCAAGCAGCGGACCGTTGCCACGCAGGCTGAGCAGCGGCACGTTGGCTTGGTCATAGAGCCACTTGCGCTCGCCCGAGTTGGCATCGAACGCGTACACGTAACCGGAGTTGGTGCGGACATACACGGTGCCGGCGTCGATCGCGGGCGGCGAAACCACCTCGTCGTCCACCGCGGCACTCCACAGTTGTTTGCCGGACGTGGCGTCCATCCCGTACACGTGACCATCGAGCGTGCCTACGACCAGCAGGTTGCCGAGCACGGTCGGGCCGCCCGCGTAGCGTGCATCCGGACCGGGCTTCTTGTGCTTGAACGGCCAGATGCCGCCACCGACGCTGGTGGACTGTTCCCACACTTCCTTGCCGGTCGCGGCGTCCAGCGCCTCGATCTTGCCATCGGTGCTGATCAGGTACAGCTTGCCATCCGCGAACGTCGGTTGCAGTCGCACGCCCGAACGCCCGGAGCCGTCACCGATGCGGGTGGACCACAGTTTCTCGACCTGCACGGTGGGCGTGAACTCCGCCAGCGGCTTGGGCGGCTGCACGTTCTCGCCGTGCTTGAAAATCTTGTTCCACAACCCGCAACCGGACAGTGCAACCGTCGCGACCAGCAGCGGCAACAGCAGAAGATGGCGAAGCTTCATTGAGCCTTGGCTCCGGTCGGCGCAGCGGCGGGCTGCGTGAGGTTATCCAGTTTCATTTGCAACGCGTGACGCGCGGGTGCGTCATTGTCCTTGTCGAGCTTCGCCATGGCCTGCTGATAGGCATCGCGCGCCTCGCCGGACTTGCCGAGTTTGAGCAGCGCGTCGCCGCGAAGTTCCGCAGACAATGCCGCGTACCCACCGGAAGGAATGCCGCCCAGTTCCTGCAACGCCTGCTGGGCCTGATCCTGCGCGATCAGCACCCTCGCCAGACGCAGCGTGAACAGCGACTTCAGGGCCGCCTGTTTGCTGTGGGAGACGGCCCACTGCAGATTCTGCGCGGCTGGCTTCAAGTCATTCTTGCCGACGTCGTACTCGGCCACCGCCGCGCTGCCCAAGGCTGCATAAGCAGTATCGGCATAGTTCTTCTGCAGATCGCCGAGCGCGGCGGCCATCGCCTGCTTGTTGTCGGCCTGCACCGCGTTCTGGATCACGGCGAACTGCGAGGAGGCCTGCACCTCATGGTTGGCCTTGTGCGCCTGCCATTGCCGCCAACCGAAGATCAGCGCCAGCGCCAGCACCACCCCGACCACGACGGCGATGCCGTTTTCCTTGATCCACTTGCGGACCTGTTCGCCCTGTTCGTACTGGTCGTAATCTTCGAAAGCCATCGTTCACTCGCGTGCATGCGGAAACCCGCGCGTCGGGAATCGCGCGCGGAACGGCCAAGGATACTGGAACTCGATCGTTTGTTGAAAAGTGCTTGCCTGCACTTTCCATACGCCGAACCCGGAACATGCGTCGAGCCGGGCTTCGAGGGATCAAATCCTCCGGGATTCGATCCGAGGCGGGCCTTCCGTCGCTCAGCCCGGCGGGCTGTCCTTCAACACCGGTCAGTCGTTTTCGCCGCTGCCGGCAGAGGGGGCGAACACGTCGAAGCGGGCAACGTTGGCGTGGCGGTATGCGTCCAGCGACAAGGGCTGGCCGTCGTGCGTAACGCTGACGCCATCGGCGTTGCCCAGCGTGACGTGCAGCGGCCCGGCGGCGTGCCAGGTGCGGTTGTCGCCCGCATGCAGCATGCCGGAGTCGACCTTGCTGCCGTCGGCGTCGGTGATCTCGAACCAGCAATCGGCGCGCGCTGAAAGCGTGAGTGCATGCTGCCCGGTCGCGGCGAGCGGCATCGGCGCCGGCGTCACCGGCGGCGGGTTGACCGCATCGCCGTTGTCGCTGAGCCCGATCGCCGCGAACGGCGTCATCGACGCGCGGAATGGCGTGGCGCCGGGCGACGCTTTCGACGGATCATTCGAAGCCACGGCGCTGCTCGACGCCGCCGTCTGCGCGGTGTAGGGTGCCGAGGCCGGCGCCTGGTCCAGCGACACGATGCGCGCGGAGGGACGCTCCAGCCCGCCGCGCAGGCCCAGCAACACCAGTGGCACGGCGATGGTGGCCGTCAACACGATGTAGGTCGCCGCGGTGCCGTAGCGCTGCAGCAGCCAGCGCGCCGGTGACGTGCGTGCCACCGACACCAGCGGCGGCTGCTCGACCGGCGCCACCGTACGCAGCGCCTGATTGCAAGCGCCGACGGGCAGTCCGAGATGGCGCGCGTAGCCCTGCAGGGCACCGCGCAGGAACACAAAGTGTTCGGGCTCGCCGAAGTCATCCGATTCCAGTCGCTCCAGCACCTTGATCGGCAGGTGCAACGCGCCGGCGCATTCGGGAATGGTCAAACCCTTCGCTTCGCGTGCCGCGCGCAATCGCGCGCCGAGCGAGTCGGCGGCGGGACCGTGGTCCGCGACGGGCGAAGTACCTTGCGTGTTCCGGGCGTCGAACAGATCCCGGCTGTCTTCTTCGCGATCGATCATTGGCTGGAACCATCAAGCGATTGCGCCTGCGTGGAATTCGGGAACTGATCCTGCAGACGACTGGAGTAATTGGCGGCTGTTTCCTTGTCACCAAGACGAGTGGCGATGCGGTAACCGAGAAGCAGTGAATCGGGCGTGGCCGCGCCCGCGGCCTCGAACTGCTGCAGGTAGCCACGCGCCTTGAACGCGTCGCCCTTGCTGTAATCGAGATCCGCCATGGCCAGCAAAGCGGTGCTGTAATTCGGCTCGAGTTCCAGCGCCTTGTGCAGGTAGGCTTCGGCGCCGGCGTAATCGTTGCTTTTCAAGAGGCAGGTGCCGGCGTTGGTATTGGCCACCGCAGGCGTCTTGTAGAACGGGTCGGCCAGCGCGCGCTTGAAGTAGCGCATCGCATCCTGCTGCTTGCCGGTCTCGCACAGGAACTTGCCGTAGTTGTTGTTGGTGTCGCCATTGGAGGGATCCAGCGCGATGGCGGCGCGGAATTCCTTGTCGGCATCCTGCAGACGGTTGATGCGCCACTCGAGGATCGCCAGCATGGTGTGCGCCGGGATGTACTTGTCGTCGAAGGTCAGCGCCTTCTTGAGCGCAGCCTCGGCGTCCTTCAGATTGTTCTGGCCCATGTAGGCCACCGCGAGCTGTGTGTGCGTCTGCGCGGCCGACTGCTTGTCTTCCTTGGCGCTGTCGCGCGGCGCCTGCTTCAGGTTGCTCATCTGCGTCGGATAATCGATGATCGCCGGATCGTGCTTGCACGCCCCGAGCCCCAGCACGAGCGCCATCGCCGCCGACACCAGGACCGACTTACGCAGCATGGGCATGGACCTCGGGTTGTGTTGCCGCTTCGACGCGGCGCTGGAATTCTGCGTGACGGCGGGTGCGATCGGCCACCTTGCCCTTCAACTGCCCGCAGGCGGCATCGATGTCCTCGCCGCGGGTGCGGCGCACCATCGCCTGCACGCCGGCGTTCAACAGGATGGTCTGGAAATCGCGGATGACTGTTTCGTCCGAACGTTCGTACTGCGTACCGGGGAACGGGTTGAAAGGAATCAGGTTCACCTTCCCGGGCAGGCGGCGCATCAGCTTGACCAATTGCTTCGCCAGCACCGGCGTGTCGTTGATGCCTTTCATCAACGTGTATTCGAACGTGATGGTTGCGCGCGGTTTGCGCGCCGCGTAACGCGCGCAGGCATCCAGCAGTTCGTCGATGCCCCAGCGCTTGTTGAGCGGCACCAATTGGGTGCGCAAGTCGTTGTTGGGCGCGTGCAGCGACACGGCCAGCGACACGTCGGCGACGTCGCCCAATTTGTCGATCATCGGCACCACGCCGGCCGTCGAAAGCGTCACGCGCTTGGACGCCAGCCCGAAACCGAGATCGTCGCGCATCAGGCTCATGGCCTTGACGACGTTGTCGAAGTTCAGCAGCGGCTCGCCCATGCCCATCATCACCACGTTGGTGATGCGGCGTTGCTGGTGGGTGACGTTGCCGAGTTGCTTGGCGGCATGCCAAACCTGCCCGATGATTTCGGAGGCGGCGAGGTTGCGGTTGAAGCCTTGGGCGCCGGTGGAACAGAAGGTGCAGTTGAGGCCACAGCCGATTTGCGAGGACACGCACAGGGTGCCGCGCGTCGGCTCCGGGATGTACACCGTCTCGACCGCGTTGCCCGCATCCATGCCCAAGAGCCACTTGCGGGTGCCATCGCTGGAAGCCGTGTCCAGCAAGGCTTTGGGCGGCGCGACTAGCGCCACTTCCGGCAGCTTTTCACGCAGCGATTTGCCGAGATCGGTCATCACCCCGAAATCGCTTTCGAGGCGGTGATAGAT
Source organism: Rhodanobacteraceae bacterium (assembly GCA_025928735.1). Taxonomy (GTDB): domain Bacteria; phylum Pseudomonadota; class Gammaproteobacteria; order Xanthomonadales; family Rhodanobacteraceae; genus 66-474. The sequence goes on from JAICIW010000020.1 coordinate 9,657, forward strand.
CCACTTCATCACCTGGTCGGCGCGCCAAGGCTTCTCGCCAAGCCCGGCGAAGAAGTCACGCATTCCGTCGCGATCGAAGTCCAGCAGATTGGCACGGGCCATGTCGGCCATGTGCATTCCCCGAAAAGCAAATTACCCGCGAGGACAGAGTTCCGTCGCGGCAAAGAAATAACCGATCTCGAATTGCGCGGTGTCCGGGCCGTCCGAGCCATGCACCGCATTGGCGTCGATGCTTTGTGCGAAATCCGCGCGGATGGTTCCCGCGGCCGCTTCCTTCGGATTGGTGGCGCCCATCAGTTCGCGATTCTTCGCGATGGCACCCTCGCCTTCCAGCACCTGGATCATCACCGGGCCCGATACCATGAAGTCGACCAGCGGCTTGAAGAACGGGCGCTCGCGATGCACCGCATAAAAACCTTCTGCTTCTGCGCGCGCGAGCTGTTTCATCTTGGCCGCGATCAACTTCAGCCCGGCATTCTCGAATCGTGCGTAAATCTGCCCGACCACGTTTTTGGCGACGGCGTCGGGTTTGATGATCGAAAGGGTGCGCTCCAGCGCCATGTTTTCCTCGACTTGCTGATGAAAGATGAAAAAAGGCACACGAAACCCGCCCGGGTTCGTGAGCATATCGTGAAAAAGCCGCGCAAAATACGGAGTTAGCTCACAAAAGAGTGAAAGATTCTAGCTCAATCGCGCGGACGAGGCCAAGGGCTGGGACCGGTTTGACCGGGGTGCCCGTTCAGCCTAGACTTCAAACGTTTGTTTGAATCGTGGTTCGAACAGAGGACCGGCATGCGCGACAACTCTCAATTCTCCACCCGCCAACGCATCCTGGGCGCCGCGGAGGAATTGTTCGCGGAACGCGGCTTCGCCGCGGCTTCGCTGCGCCAGGTCACTGCAGCCGCCCGGGTCAATCTGGCCGCCGTCAACTACCACTTCGGTTCCAAGAACAACCTGATCGAGGAAGTTTTCCGGCGCCGGCTGGACGAACTGAGCGATCGCCGTCTCGAACGCCTGGCCGAACTCGCCAAGTCCGATTCGGTCACCCTCGAGGACCTGCTCGATGCGTTCATCACGCCGGCGCTTGAACTATCGCTGGACCGCGAAGGCGGATCGGTGTTCATGCGCGTGCTGGCACGTGCATTCGCCGAACACAACAGCAACCTGCGCACGTTCCTGTCGGACAACTACGGCTACGTGCTCAAGGATTTCGCGGCGGCGTTCGCGCGCCTGCTGCCGCAGCTCGAGAAACAGGAATTGTATTGGCGGCTGGATATCGCAGTCGGTGCGCTGACGTATGCGATGGCCGATTTCGGCATGATCAAGCGCCGCAGCGGCGAAAGCGAACGCGCGCATCGCGAACAGATGGCCAGACACCTGATTCATTTCACCGCGGCGGGCTTGCGGGCGTAGCTTGTGCGTTCTTTCGTGATCGCCGCGTCACCGAGCGACTGGCAGCTCACAAGGTCTTTCGAATTTGGAAGATCAGAACGGCCATCCATGGCCTGACTTTCCACGATGGCCGCTTCGAATGCGACATTTCCGCAACCGCTTTTTGCATTGACGATTCAACTGACGATCCACGGAGTTTTCATGTCTGACATCCTTCGCATTCGCAAAGCCGCCGTGCTGGGCGCTGGCGTGATGGGCGCGCAGATCGCGGCGCATCTGACCAACGCCGGCATCGAAACCGTGCTGTTCGACCTCGCCGCCAAGGAAGGCCCGAAGAACAGCATTGCGGTCAAGGCCATCCAGCACCTCGGCAAGATGTCGCCCGCGCCGCTGGCGGTGAAGGAACTCGCAAGCGCCATCGCGCCCGCCGATTACGACGAGAACCTCGCCGCGCTGAAGGACTGCGATTTCGTGGTCGAGGCGATCGCCGAACGCATGGACTGGAAGCGCGATCTCTACAAGAAAGTTGCCGCGCACGTCCCGGAACACACGCTCCTGGCCAGCAATACCTCGGGCCTGTCGATCAACAAGCTGGCCGAAGCGCTGCCGGAAAATCTGCGACATCGGTTCTGCGGCGTGCACTTCTTCAACCCGCCGCGCTACATGCAGCTGGTCGAGGTGATCCCGGGCAAGGCCACGGATCGCGGCCTGCTCGAAGGGCTGGAAGCGTTCCTCACGTCCACACTGGGCAAGGGCGTGGTGTTCGCGAAGGACACGCCCAACTTCATCGGCAACCGCATCGGCGTGTTTTCGATCCTCTCGACGATGTACCACACCACACAGTTCAAGCTCGGCTTTGACGTCGTGGATGCATTAACCGGGCCCGCAATCGGCCGCCCGAAGTCGGCGACGTATCGCACTGCCGACGTGGTCGGCCTCGACACCATGGCGCACGTCATCACGACCATGGCAGACACCCTGCCCGACGATCCTTGGCACGAACATTTCAAGTCGCCCGCTTGGCTGGCCGCGCTGATCGAGAAAGGCGCGTTGGGGGCGAAGGTCGGTGCCGGTTTCTATCGCAAGGCCGGCAAGGAAATCCAGGTATTGGATCTCGCGAAGCAGGATTACCGCGCGTCGGAACAGAAGGCCTCGGATGAAGTCGCCGCGATCCTTGGCATCAAGAATCCGGCCGAAAAGTTCGCCAAGCTGCGTGATTCGAAAGACTCGCAGGCGCAGTTCCTGTGGGCATGCTTCCGCGACCTGTTCCATTACACCGCGTATCACCTCGAAGGCATTGCCGAAACGGCGCGCGACGTGGATTTCGCGATCCGCTGGGGTTACGGTTGGAAGCTGGGCCCGTTCGAAACGTGGCAGGCCGCAGGCTGGGAACAGGTCGCCAAGTGGATTGCCGAAGACGTTGCCACCGGCAAGGCCATGAGCAACGCGCCGCTGCCCGCGTGGGTGACGGATGGCCGCAAGGGCGTGCATTTTGCGGATGGCTCGTACTCGCCGCGCGAAAACAGGAACGTTCCGCGTTCGTCCGCACCGGTTTACAAGCGCCAATTGTTCCCCGACGCGCTCATCGGCGAGAAGTTCGACCAAGGCACGACGGTCTGGGAAAACGATGGCATCCGCCTGTGGATGCTGGGTGGTGACGACGTCGGCATCATCAGCTTCAAGACCAAGATGTGCACGTTCGACGATCAGGTGCTGGATGGCGTCCAGCACGCGGTCGGTCTGGCCGAGCAAAAACTGAAAGCGCTGGTCGTGTGGCAGTCGGGCCCGGTGTTCTCGGCCGGCGCCAATCTCAAAGGCGTGCTGGCGCTGCTGAAGGAAGGCAAGGTTTCGCAGCTCGAAGCCATGATCGCCAATTTTCAGCGCGCGACCATGCGCGTGCAGCACGGCCTGGTTCCGACGGTCGCCGCGGTGCGTGGGCTGTGTCTGGGCGGCGGCTGCGAACTGCAGATGCATACCGCGCGTACCGTCGCAGCATTGGAAAGCTACATCGGCCTGGTCGAGGCTGGCGTCGGCTTGCTACCCGCCGGCGGTGGCCTGAAGGAAATCGCCGAGCGTTGTTCGCGCGCCACCACCGGCGATGATCCCTTCGATCACATCAAGCGCTATTTCGAAACCGTGGCGATGGCCAAGGCCTCGACCAGCGCGATCGAAGCGAAGCAGCTCGGATACCTGCGTGAAACCGACGTGGTGGTGTTCAACGCGAACGAATTGTTGTACGTCGCGAAGAGCGTGGCGTCCTCGCTGGCCGAATCCGGCTGGCGTCCACCGCTGCCGCAAGCCACGCACATCGCGGGTGACGTCGGCACCGCCACCATCAAGGCACAGCTCGTGAACATGCTGGCGGGACATTTAATTTCCGAGCACGACATGGAAATCGCGACCCGCATCGCCGACACCTTGTGCGGTGGCAACATCGAACGGGGCAGCACGGTGGATGCGCAATGGCTGCTCGATCTGGAACGCCACCACTTCATGGAACTGGCGCAGATGGAAAAGACCCAGGCCCGCATCGCGCACACGATGACGACCGGGAAACCCTTGAGAAACTAGAACGTAAGCGCGTGCTGGTAAGTAAGTCAGTTAGTCAGTAAAACCACGAAGCCGGGCTCTGCGCTACCTACTTACTTTCTCACTCAATTGAGCGAAAATCACTAGTGCGGGATCACAACATGACAAAGCAAGTACAAGACGCCTACATCGTTGCCGTCAAGCGCACGCCAGTCGGCAAGGCACCGCGCGGCGTGTTCCGTCATACCCGTCCCGATGATCTTCTGGCGCACGTGTTGCGCGAAACGCTGGACGAATGCGCGGGCATCGACGTCAAGCGCATCAGCGACGTGGTGATCGGCTGCGCCATGCCGGAAGCCGAGCAAGGCATGAACGTGGCGCGCATCGGCGCGCTGCTCGCCGGCCTGCCGGACACGATCCCCGGGATGACCATCAACCGCTTCTGCTCGTCCGGACTGCAATCGGTCGCGATCGCGGCCAACACCATCCGCCTCGGCGAATCCGACCTCGTGCTGGCGGGCGGCACCGAATCCATGAGCATGGTGCCGATGATGGGTTTCAAGCCGGTGATGAATCCCGAAATCTTCAAGGACGAGAACATCGGCATCGCCTACGGCATGGGTATCACCGCGGAGAACGTCGCAACACAATGGAAAATCAGTCGCGAGGAACAGGACGCGTTCGCGCTGCGCAGCCACCAGCGCGCGCTCGCGGCACAGGACGCGGGCAACTTCAAGGAAGAGATCGCGCCCTACCCGCTCGACGATCGTTACCCCGACCTGCGCTCGCGTGGCGTGAAGGAAGATCGTCGGGTGATCGAGAACGATGAAGGTCCGCGCCGCGACACCAGCGCCGAAGTGCTTGCCAAGTTGCGCACGGTGTTCCGCCGCGACGGCACCGTCACCGCCGGCAATTCATCGCAGATGTCCGACGGCGCAGGCGCGGTGTTGCTGGCCAGCGAACAGGCGATCAAGGATTACGGCCTGACCCCGCTCGCGCGCTTCGTCGGCTTCTCGGTTGCCGGCGTGCCGCCCGAGATCATGGGCATCGGCCCAAAAGAAGCCATCCCGAAGGCGCTCAAGGCCACGGGCATGAAGCAGGCCGACATGGAGTGGATCGAATTGAACGAAGCCTTCGCCGCGCAATCACTCGCGGTCATCAAGGATCTCGGCCTCGATCCCGACAAGGTGAATCCGGAAGGCGGCGCGATCGCGCTCGGCC
>JAICIW010000034.1 GCA_025928735.1 Rhodanobacteraceae bacterium
CGGCATGTCCCCAGTTCCTTGCCGGCACGTTCCAGCATCTCGACGGAAAGATCGACGCCCGTCACGTGCGCCGCGCCCCGACTCAGCGCATGCAGCATGTAGCGTCCACTGCCGCAACCCGCGTCGAGGACCGATTGCCCGTGCAAATCCGCCGGCATCAACGCCAGCATCGCGCGCTCTTCCGCGCACATCACGGGGTTGTGCGCGTGCGGTGGATAGCTGGTCGCCCACAAGGCGTAGGCGGCACGCGGCTCGAGCACTTCGAAGCGCGACATCAACGGCATCCTTCGGCGAAAGCGGGCTCGCGCGCCGGCTGGCCCACGCGCGAGACGAACTCGAGCCCGGGTTCCATGTCTGCGAGTGCCGGATCGGCCAGCGCCTTTGCAAGCAGTTTGGGCTTTCCGTCCAGCATTACCGGCACGGTCTCCACACCCGTCGCCGCGAACCATTCGGCGAAGTCGGGATCGGCGATGCGCGGCACGCCGTCGCGCACCACGGCACGGATTTGACTGCGTTCGATCCCGACGACGCTGCGCGCGGCATCGCCACCGCGATCGGGGATGACCAGCAGGTCTGCGCGCGCGCCCGCCGCAAGATGGCCGCGCTGCGGCAATCGCAGGATGCGCGCAGCGTCGGCCGTCGCCAGCGCCAGCGTCTCGCGTGCGCCGAACACGCCCATGTCGGCGACCACGCGCAATTCCTCGAGCAGATCGCGCGCGCCGCTGAGCCGCGAATCACTTCCCAGCATCAATCGTCCGACTGCCTGCAGGCGGCGCGGGTCGAGTGTTCGCCCGAGCAGATTGCGATTGCTGGTTGGGCACCAAACCACCGCGGCGCCGGCTTCGATCACGCGATCGACGTCGCGTTCGCGCAATCCGACGCCGTGCACCAGCACGCTGTTCGACGCGAGGCAGCCCATCGCATCCAGTTGCACCAGTTCCGCTTGCGCGGCGGCATCGGTGCCTTCTGCCAGATGAATCATCCACGGCCGATCGACCGGCGTGGCATCGAAACTTTGCCACACCGGCGGTCCGTAGGCGGGCCAGCCAAGCGCATAGGCCCAACCGTAATCGCGCAACAGCGCGACCGGAAAACCAACCGCGTCGAGCGCCGGATGCCACGGGTCGTGGTGGACCACGCAGGTCGTACCCGCAAGCAGGTTTTTCAATGCGCCCTGCCGCAACCGCAACGTTTTCGGTACCGCCAGCGCAGCGACGACGGCGGGATTCCGGAAATGTGCCTGGAATGCCGCGATCCATGCATAGCTGTTCGGAAAAGGCGCACTGGTCGGCAGCGGCGGTACCGCATTGCGGTGCAGGTGTTCGTGCGCGTTGACCAGGCCTGGCGCGACCACGTGATCGCGCAAGTCGACGTGGTATGCGTGCCCCGGCCACGAAGCGCGGATCTTGCCGGCCGCGATCGCCACGGGCGCGCGCGATTCGCCATCGACGGTGATCGTCCGGGCGCCGCACAGCGTGACGTCGGCGATCGTCATCATCGCGACCGCGCGTTCATCACGATCAGGAAATGATCGCCCATGCCGCGCAGCAGCGGCACCGCACCCAGGCGATCGTCGAGCCGACCCAGCCAATCGCACCAGCGCTGATGGCGACGGTAGTAATCCACGAGATACGGCGGCGGCATGAACAGCCCGAGCGCGCGATAGCCGCACAGCGAGAAATGCTCGGCAAAGGTTCGATAGAACTCGCGCGGCAGGTAATAACGCGTCCAGATCGTGTGACGGTTCATGCCGACCGGCGTCATCCCGCGTGCGGCCCGAACCCATGCGCGTCTGAAACGGCCGCGCAACGCGTAGTGACCGATTTCCCAGGGACAGATGCGGCCGATCACCGAACAAAACAGTTTGCCGCCTGGCCGGAGCAGACGTGCGCACTCGGCCGCCGCTGCCTCGAGATCGGGCACGCAGTTCAACGGTCCCAAATCCGAATAGATGCCATCGAACTCGCCTTCGATCCGGTCGAGTTGATGGATTCCGATGTGCCTGGCATCGATCCGGGCATGCGTGGCGGCGAGTGAGGCGAGTTCCCGCGTGCGCTCCACCATCCGCGGCGACCAGTCGGTGGCGGTGACGCGGTAGCCACATCGCGCGAACTCGGCCGCGTCGATGCCGGTACCGCACCCGAGATCCAGCAACCGCGAACCCGGAGGAAGCTCGTCGCGCACGGCTTCCCACATCGCCCGCCGCATGCGCTGGATCAGGACGTTATTGCCGCGTGGGCCATCGTAATCGACAGCCACGCTGTCGAAAGCCCGGCGCGTGTCGAGGAGCTGCGATTCGATCGCGGGCGTTCGTTCAAGCATGGTGCGCGGCGTCACGGGATCCCGGAATGCATGGCAGGTACGTGATATGGGTGTCGTCACGATGTACTTTGGTTTAATACCGCCATCGCCTGCTGCTGCAAACCGAAGCTCATGTGCTGCGAACACTTCCGGACCCGCCGATTGCCGGTATGCGCGGTCACTTGACCCCGGCTTGACACGATTACCGAAGCGGCAGTGGAATCTGTCCACGATTGACGAGGGCGGCAGTCATGCGTTCGCCTGCATCCAGTGAAGGCATCCGGTACTCCGGCTGTAATCCGGGGCTCATTTTTCCGGTCGTGATGATTGGATCCATGGCTGGCGGGGATCAGGGCCGATCGAAAATGCCGACAGCGCTTCATGGCGAGTCGCTTGCGCGTTGGGTGCACCACGACTGGCTTGGTGGTCGTCGATTGCCGGAGCGTCGGTCACATGACGCATGACGGTGACAATCCGACCCGGCAGCGTCAACGCGCCCACAACGAATATGGGCGGGGAAGCGCATCCTGCAGTCATCGAAATCATCCCGTTCGCGGCGCACGGTTTGGCTCCGCCCGGGCCTTTGCCGCCACGACCATCGCCATCTGCTCGCTCGCCCCGGTTCACGCCTGCGCCGGGGATTTGACTGGCACGGTGTCACTCGCCTCCCAGTTGGTGGACCGTGGTCTCGCGATCACACCAGCGACCCCGGCCCTGCAGGGTGGCATCGTCTGGACCACGCCATCCGGTTGGGCGCTGGGCTTGTCCGGCGGGGTCGACCTGCGGTCGCCAAGTCACGTCGCCGAAAGCGTGGCCCGGGTCGCGCGTGCATGGACCCTTTCCGGGAATTGGCGAATGCAGGTCGACATGGTCTATTACCACTACGCCGGCCGGCTCCATGCCAACGTTTACGAGCCGGGCGTTTACTGGGTGTACCGTGACGTCCTGACCTTCGGTCTGTCGGGCGTCTATATCGCCAGTGCGGATGAGCACCGGCTGCACCCAGCCGCCGATCTGAATTTTCACTGGCCGCTGGCCGGGGGCTTGTTCATTTCCGGTGGGTTCGGTATTGCGCGTTATGCCGTGCCTTACGGGTACCCATCCAGCGAGCGTTATCACGTGGGCTATTACCGTTACGGCGAAGCCGGATTGCTTTGGAGCCATGGCGCGTGGCAGGTCGAGCTCGATCGCGTCGCCATCGATACGGGTTCGAGCAGGTACCTGCGCCGCTTCGCCGCCTCGCCATGGCTGCTGACCCTTTCCCGATCCTTCTGACGTCGTCTCCGAATCCGCCGGGCCTGACAGGCAACCTTCACGCACTGAACCGGCACCCACTCCGCAGACCGGTCATTCCCGCGCAGCGATGAATGAATCCACAAGCGATGTCGATTCCCGCGATCGCATACTGCTCCAGCGCATGGCGGCGGGCGATCGTGCGGCGCTGGAGACGCTTTATCGCGCCTACCACGGCGTGCTTTGCCGCTTCCTGTCGCGCCTGACACGGCGCGCCGATCTGATCGAGGAGATCGCCAACGATTGCTTCTGGATCGCGTGGCGCAAGGCCGGCAGCTTCCACGGCGACTCGCGTGTTTCGACCTGGATCATGGGCATCGCCTACCGCTGCGGGTTGAAGGCGCTGCGGCAACGCGGCGATGAACCCGTGGACGATTACGCGTTGCACGAAGGACGCGGTCCGTCCCATGACCCGGACGAGGATCGCGAGTTGCGTGACTGGCTGGGTGAGGGACTCAAGCATCTGTCCGCGGATCAGCGGATCGTGGTCGAGCTGGTTTACGGGGTCGGCAACAGCCTGGAAGAGGTTGCGGCCATCATGCAGGCCCCCGTCGGCACCGTGAAGGCGCGCCTGTTCCACGCGCGCATCAAGTTGCGCAACGTGCTTCCGACCCTGGCAGGCGATCCGCCTGCGCAAAGAGAGAACAGGTCATGACGATTCAAACGAATACCGGAAAGGACTGCGCACGTGCCTGGGAAATCATGCCGTGGGTACTGCAGACCACTGCCGCCCCCGAGCAACGCGAATGGCTGATGCACCACCTTGCGCAGTGCGAAGCGTGCAGTGGGGAGTTTGCCCAGCAGAGCCGGCTGCGCTGCGCCCTGTCGTTGCCGACGGATATCCCCGTCGACGCGGAGCGCGGGTTGAAACGTTTGCTGGAACGCCTCGACGCACCCGAGCCGTATGCGACGCCGGTTCGACGCTGGTCATCGGGCAACCGGTTGACGCGGGCGCTGGCCGCCGCGGTGGTGCTGCAGGCGATCGGAATCGGCGCCCTCGGCGTACGACTGTGGTCGGATCAAGCACCGCGTTACCGAACCCTCAGCCAGCCTGCCCTGCTCGAGCCGGCGGGCGCACTCCGCGTGGTGCCCGCCACCGGCATGAAACTGGCTGACTGGAACAAGTTGCTGCACGAGCTCGGATTGCGCGTGATCGACGGCCCCAACGGCGTGGGCGCCTATGCGGTCGTACCAATCGAGCCCGCTGCGTCTTCGGCGTCTGCCCTGCGGCGACTTCGCGCTGATCGCGACATCCGCCTGGCGGAGCCCGTCGACAACACGCCATGAAACCCGGCGCGCTTCTCGTCGCCGTCGCGTGCCTGGCGTGGGGCGTATTCGCGCAGGCGCAAACCGGCAACGCCGTGGTTTCGATGGACAGCCATCGCGACATCGTGCTGGCGGTCGCCAACCCGATCGATCCGCCCCCGACACACGCCGGCTCCAGTCTGATTGGTTATGCGCCATCCGGAAACTATGGCGCTGGCCAGCGCGCGGCGTCCACCCTTGCCGCCTTGCAACGGAATTACCGCTGGCGCCAGCTCGTGGGCTGGCCCATCAAGAGCCTGGACTTGTATTGCATCGTGTTGGAACCGCCTTCCGGTATCAGCCGGGACACGTTGCTCATGGCGCTCGGGCGCGACCGGCGGGTGCAGCTCGTGGAGCCGCTGCGAAATTTTTCGGTGTACTCCGGTCAGCAGGATACGCGAAAGTACAACGATCCTTACGTCGATCTCCAGCGCGGTTTCGTCGAGACGGCCGCCGCCCGCGCGCAAACTGCGACACAGGGTGCGGGCGTCGAGGTCGCCATCGTGGATACCGGTGCGGACGCGGCGCACCCGGACCTGAAAGGCCAGATCCGCGATGTGCACAACCTGGTGGATGACGACGCATCGGCATTCGATCGCGATCACCACGGCACCGAGGTCGCCGGCATCATCGGTGCGATTGCCGACAACCACATCGGCATCGTGGGGATGGCCCCCAAGGCCACGCTGAGCGTTTACAAGGCGTGCTGGTATCCACCAGATTCCGATGCCGGCGCGCACTGCAATTCCTTCACCCTTGCCAAGGCGCTGGCCGCCGTGATGGACACGAACGCCCGCATCGTGAACCTGAGCCTGGGTGGCCCGGCGGATCCGCTGCTGTCGCGATTGATGCAACGGGTGTTGGAGCATCATGTCGTGATCGCCGCGCTGCCGCCGGACGGCCACCTCGACGGATTCCCGGCCGACGTACCGGGCGTGATCGTCGTGAACTCGAGCGGAAGCGCGATGGACCCGCCAGGCGTCCTGAATGCCCCCGGCAACGACATCCTGACGACGCAGCCCGACGGCGGTTACGACTTCACTTCCGGTTCGTCCATGGCCGCCGCGCAGGTCAGCGGGATCGCTGCGCTGCTGATGTCGCTGGATCCGGCTCTGGACGGACGCGCGATCCACGATCTCCTGACACGCACCAGCACAGTCGCTGGCGGTGTGCTTCAGGTGAACGCCGCCGCGGCGGTGGCTGCGCTGCGGCGTGCGGCGCCATCGAACCATGACTAGTGCCGACGCCCCGATCGCGCCCGTCACGCCCGATTGGGCGCTGGACGAACAACGCGCAACCGATACGTCCATAAGTGCACGGCAGCATGCCGCGGAAAATCCTCGTGACCTCTTTCATCCGAAGCCCGATGTCGCCGCCGAGACGCTGCCGCTTGGCGACGATGCGATCGACTGGGTGGGCATGCGAGGGATCGAGATGCCGATCCTGTTCGACGCCGGCGATGGCGAGCCGCAGCGCAATCACGCGAGGGTGGATGCCTTCGTGAACCTGATGAGTCCGGACCGGCGCGGTATCCACATGTCGCGCCTGTACCTGTTGGCGAACCAGCACCTCGACGCACAACCCATCGACGCGGGAACGCTGGAATCGTTGCTGCGCGCGTTCCTGCGATCGCACCATGACCTGGCGGACCGCGCACGCATCGGCATCCGTTTCGAGCAGCTGGTGCGCAGGAAGGCTCTGCGCAGCAATCACCACGGCTGGCGTGCCTACCCGGTCGCCATCGACGCCGTCCTGATCGGCGATGCCTTCCACCTGGATCTCGGCACGCAGGTCGTGTATTCCTCGACCTGCCCCGCTTCCGCCGCGCTGTCGCGGCAACTCCTCCAGCAACAATTCGCGGCGGATTTCCGCGGAGAGCCGCTGAGTCACGCCGCCGTGTTTGAGTGGCTGGGTAGTGAACGCGGCATGCCCGCCACCCCGCACGCACAGCGCAGCATCGCGCATATACGCGTGCGCGTCGTCCACGCTGCGTCGATCAATCTGGTTGCCTTGATCGATCGGATCGAGCGTTCGCTCCAGACCGCGGTGCAGACGGCCGTGAAACGCGAAGACGAGCAGGCTTTCGCGCAGGCCAACGCCGAGAATCCCATGTTCTGCGAGGACGCGGCCCGTCGCATCCGGCGCACGCTTGACGCCGACGATGACATCGCGGCATTCCACGTACGCGTCGAACACCAGGAAAGCCTGCATCCGCACGACGCCGTCGCGCAGGTCAGCCGTAACTTCCCGGGTTCAGAACATGGCTTCGCCTGAGCGAACGATGCAAAACGGTGGCGCGCGTACTGCCGTGGCGTTGCTCATGTTGTTTGCCGTGGCGGCCAGCCTTTTGGTCGTTCGGCATGCCGCTGCGCAAGTGGCCCATCCCGCCACGGCCGCGAGCGCGCTGACCGAACAGGATTTCAGCCGCATGTTGCCGGCGATGACTGCGCAAGCCGCGACGAATGCAGACGACAGCAACCCACACGCGGCCCCGTTGCCGGCGAGCGCACTGACCACCGGGGACTTCAAGCGGATGTTGCCGCGCACCGACATGCGCAGCGACGCCGACGCGAACGCGCATCCGCATGCGCACGCCTTCATCGACGCCGGTGCCGCCACGTCCTTCGATGGCGCGCCGATTGCGAAGAATCCGCTGGCACCGGATGCGATCGCGATCGGCGCCAAATCCTGTGTCGCCTGCCACGCGCTGGAGAACGTGCAAGCCTCGCACTCACTGCATGTCCAGGCGTTCCGCGCCGGTGCCGCCGGAACAGGCGCCGCGGCGGCGTGTGAATCCTGCCACGGCCCCGGTTCCGCGCATGCCAAGGATCCGACCAAGCCGGGTTTGATCATCGCGTTCACCCGCGACGCCAAGGCGCCGATCGATGCACAGGCCGGCGTGTGCCTTGCCTGTCACAAGGGCGGCGCACGGCAGGACTGGATCGGTTCGGTGCACCAGCAACACCAACTTTCCTGCACCGATTGCCACAACCCGATGGCACGGCTCTCGCCGGAAGGCGTGCTGGCGAAGAACTCGATCAACCAGGTGTGCGCGACCTGCCATCAGGACATCCGCGACAAGTTCAACCGCCGCTCGCACATGCCACTGCCGGAAGGGCAGATGTCCTGCGTCGATTGCCACAATCCGCACGGCACCTTGAGCGCGGACCTGATCAAGACCGACACGGTCAACGAGACCTGCTACGCCTGTCATGCGGAGAAACGCGGACCGTTCCTGTTCGAACATGCGCCGGTCCGCAAAGACTGCCTGACCTGCCACGACCCTCATGGTTCCAACCAGCAGGCGCTGCTGGTGTTGCCCGTGCCGATGCTGTGCCAGCAATGCCACACCATGACGGGGCATCCCAACGATCTGCTGACGAGGGCAGGGCTCGCCACCGGACCTGCACCGGACGAGCGGCTGATGGGTCGCGCCTGCCTGACTTGCCACACCAACATCCACGGTTCCAACAATCCATCCGGTTCGAGGTTCCACAAATAGCGCCGTCGCGGCGCAGCGGCACAGTGCATGCGCAAAATGCTCATCACATCGCTGGCCATCGCCATCGCCGCGTCCCTCGCGGGTCCGCGGGCGTTTGCGGATTCCAGCGACAGCGCGCGGGTGGGCGACATCCAGTACGGCAATGCCCTCGATCCCACCGGCTGGGCGCCGCTGCTGTGGGCCGATCCGCGCGGGTTCTCATGGCTACACGCCGGCATGATGCGAACGCCCAGCGGTGTGCTTTATGCCTACCCGCCGCAACGCGACGACAAGAGTTCACCACTCTACAAGAACAGCGATTGGGTGTACTCGGGCTTTCTGCAACTGGGTTACCTGCACCTCGGCGGCGACACGCACGCTGAGTTCTTCCGCCAGTACGCCGGCTGGAAGAGCGGCATGGCGCTCGGCCTGTTCGCGCTGTATGCCGACAATCCGAAAACCGGCCAGTACGTCGAATTCCGCGGCAGTCGCTTGAGCGGCGGCGACCAGTATTACCGCCTGCGCGCCGGGCAGTACGGCAGCTACAGGATCGAAGCGTTCTACCGCAACATTCCGCACGACGTCACCACCAACGCGTATCCGCTGTGGAACGGCATCGGCAGCACGAACCTGACGCTGCCAGCACCGCTGGTGCCCGGCGGCAGTACGCCCGCCGAAGTCGCAGCCGTCGACAAAACGCGTACGCGGCAAACCATCGGCCTCACGCGCAGGCGCGAAGGCCTCAGCTTCGAAGACAACTTCTATCGCGACTGGACCGGCTACGTCTCGATCGTCAACGAGAAACGCACGGGCGACCGGTTGTGGGGCGGCCCGATGTACTTGAACTACATCCTCCCGGACAACGGCGGTGCATTGGAAACCGCGCGCCCGATCGACTTCACCACCACCGACGTCAGCATCGGGCTGCGCGACGTCGGCGCGATCTGGCAGTTCCAGTTGGCCTACACCGGTTCATTTTTCCGCGACCACAAGAACGAGCTGGATTACCAGAGCCCGTTTGCGCTGCGCAACGTTGCCGGCGTGCCACAAGTCGCCAACATCTACCAGGGCCAGTTTTCGCTGGAACCCGACAACGACTATCACAACCTGCGGGCGGAACTTTCACGCAGCCTGAAGTGGAACGGCCAACTGTCCCTCGCCGCGGCTTGGGGCACCATGCGCCAGAACGATCCGTTGCTGCCACCGGTCACCTGTACCGGCACCGGCGGCATCTTCGTCTCGCCGTCGGCCGACTTCACCTTCAACTGTGCCGACTGGAACACCAGCGCAGCACTGTCGCAACAAACCGCCAACGCGCGCATCGACACCGGTCTGCTCGACGCGAAGATCACCCTGCATCCTTTCCCGAAATTCGGGTGGCATGCGGGCCTGCGCTGGTACCGCGAGGACAACAGGACCAACTACCTCGCCTTCAATCCGCTGACCGGACAGTACGGCTACATCGCCGAAAACGGTTCGCAGGGCAGCATCATTCCCGGCCAGATCGGGATCTTCGATCCGCGCAATCCGTTGTATTCGTCGTACGTGACCCAGGTGCGCGCGATCCCGTTCGGCTACACCTATACCGTGTTCGATACCGGCATCGACTGGCGCGTCAGCGAGCACAACACCCTGAACCTGACCTACAGCTTCGATCGCGACCAGCCGAAATACCGCGAACGAAAACTGGTCAACGAACAACGCATCAAGCTGTCGTGGGTGGACCGTGCGCTTGGCAAGGGTACGCTGCGCCTCGATTACGAATTCGCGTATCGCAATGGCGGCCCTTACGACTACGACCCCTACGAGCCGTTCTACTCGACGGCGCTGCCCGGCTTCGTGACGCCGCCGCTCGGCAACGTCGCCTTCACCACCGACGCGATGCGCAAATACGACCTCAGCAATCGCATCGAGCACAAGCTGCACGCGACGCTGATTTACCCGATCGGCGACACCGCCACGATCTCGGCCATCGCCTACGCGACGCGCGACGACTACGGCGCCGCGATTGGCCGGCAGGCCACGCGCAACCGCGGTTTCGACTTGTCGTGGGACTGGCAGCCTTCGCCGCTGACCAGCATCAGCGCCAATCTGGGACGCGACGACTCGAGCCTGAATTTCTCGAACGTCGCCGACAACGAAGACATCACGGGCGCACCAGGCCGCGACGATCCGTCGCTGGGCGGCCCGTTGTTCCCGCTCGCCAACCAGTGGCAGAGCCTCGATCACGAGCGCGATTACAACGCCGGCCTCACGCTCCGTCACGATTTCGGGCGCGTGCGCGCGGACTTGAGTTATACCTACACCTACGCACTCGGCAAGATCGGCTACGTGTTCGCCTCACCCGGCGCACTGCCCATTACGCAGCAACCCTTCGTCGACGCCGCGGGCAATGCTTTTCCGGACAACCACTACCACATCAATACCCTGCAGCTCGGCTTCGACATCGCTTTCTCACGGATGTTCGGGATGCGGGTGTTCGACATTTTCGAGACCGGCAGCTTTGCCGATTGGCACTATCTGGGGCTGCAGGACAACCTGGTGATCGACCACAGGATCTACACCGACCTCGGGCCGCAGCCGCATTACAGCGCCAATCTGGTCGGCGTGATGCTCAACGTGAAATTGTGAGGACGTCGCCGTGATCTTCACAACCCGCGCCGCAATCGTTGCCTCGATCGCACTGTTGGCGATGGTCGTCGGCTTGGCACCGGCTGCAACTCCGCAGTTCGACGATTTGCGCAACCAGGCGCCGGTACACGGCGACGCGGCGGCGGGCGCGACCAAGGCCGCCCTCTGCGCAGCCTGTCACGGCAACAACGGCGTCGCGGTCGCGCCCACCTTCCCGAACCTCGCCGGGCAATCGGAAACCTACCTGTACGTGCAGTTGCGCGCGTTCAAGGATGGTGCACGCAACAACGCCGTGATGCAGCCGCTCGCAAAGACGCTGACGGATCAGGACATGCGCAACCTTGCCGCACATTTCGCATCGCTGCCCGGCAAGGCTGCGCCGCAGAAGGCACTGGAATCGTCGCGTGGTTCCATCCTGTTCCATGACGGCGATGCGGCACATGGTGTGCCACCCTGCCAAGGCTGCCACGGCGTCGACGGCAAGGGGCCACGTCCGGACCCCCGCAGTACCGCACCGCAACCGGCCTGGTCAACGTTCCCCGTCCTCGCTGGCCAGAATGCCCCGTACGTGCTGACGCAGTTGAAGGCGTATCACGACGGCACCCGAACCGGCACCAGCAATGACAAGGTGATGGAAGGTGTCGCACACAATCTCAGCGCAGCAGACATGCGTGTGCTCGCCGACTACGTGTCGAAGCAGTAACGATTCGCTTGGGCGAAATCAGGGGAAACTCGGAAGCGTAGACGTGATTGCTGGCGTGCGCGAGGTATTGTGCTTTGCGACTTCACACCATTTGCAGA
>JAICIW010000201.1 GCA_025928735.1 Rhodanobacteraceae bacterium
CCGCGGCGCCGGCCGGGGATCATTACTATTGGACGACTTCGCAATTCGACGCGTTCGACGACGCCCTGATCGACGCGGTGGTTGCGCATGCGACCTCGCCTCCCGATTCGCTGTGCGAGGTGCATGTGCATCATCTGGGCGGCGCGGTCGCCGCCATTCCCGACGCCGCGACCGCGTTCTCGTCGCGCGACGTGCCGTTCTTCATCAATATGATCGGACATGCCGGCGTTGCGGAGCACTTCGCTGCCGTCCGCGACTGGGTGCACCAAATGCGGGCGGCGTTGGCACCGCATGCGCGCGCGGGCATGCAGCCGAATTTCGCGGGCGCAGCTACCGACTTGCGATTGCACGCCCACGACAGCGGCACCCATGCGAAGCTTGCGGCGCTGCGCGCGCACTACGATCCGGACGGACTCCTCGCGCCCGTTCGCGATGATTGAGCACCGGCCATTTCCGCCAGCAGCGTGCGAGCTTCGGCCGCGACGTCCTCGAAACGCGCCGCGGCGCCACCCGCCTGCGCCCGCTTGAATTCCGCTCCCAATGCTTCCAGCGCTTTCCGTTCGGCCTTTTCCCGCGCCTTGCGCCACTGGGAGAACAGCGGCGCGCCGGTCCACTCCCGCACCCGGGCGGCAGCAGCCAGAAAGCGCGCAGCCTTGGCCGACTCGTCGCGTTCAACCGCGAGATAGGCCGCTCCCTCGACGCAGCCCGCGGCGCCGCGCCAGTTCTGAAATCGGGTAAATCCTTCCAGGTCGGATAGCCAGTCTCGTGCCGCACCGCTCAAGTCATCGAGATAGAAACGCTGCAGCGCCCGGTTGATGAGCGTGTACGCCCACTGGAAGGAGTTCCCGTGCAGGGACAGGCAGTCCAGCGCCTCGCTGATGCTCGCTTCCGCATCGCGATGATGGCCGTTGATGGACTGGGCGATGCCGCGGCCGAGCAAGGCATTGGAGCGCAACCATCCGTCATCGAGTTGCGTCGCAATTGCTAGCACCGATTCCGCGCACGCTTCGGCACCGACGAAATCCCCGAGTGTCGCGAGTTCGAACGCCAGGACCGCCTCGCCCGCCGCCGCAAGCCAGGTATTTCCCTGGTCCCTGGCCAGTGCAATGCCTTCGCGCAGCCGCATCCCGGCGCGTTCATGCATCCCTGAAAAGTGCAGGACCACGCCGGAAGCAATCGATGCCCGCGCGAGATGACGCGAGGACCCATGACTCGCCTGCAGCGCCTTCTCTGCCCATTGCGCAGATTGGTAATAATCGGTGCTGCCGCGGAAATACCAGCAAAGATTGCCGATCAGCGCCAGCGCTTGGTCGACAAGGTCCGGATGCTCCAGCGCGAAGTCGAACGCCGCATGCAGATTGGCCCATTCGCGTCTTACGCGTTCGAACCACAGCTGATAACGATTGCTGCGGATTTCCGTGTAGACGCGTTCGGTGAGCTCCACGAAATGCGCGAGGTGCGCGGTCCGCACCCGCATTTCGTTTCCGCTGTCGGCCAGGCGCCCCTGTGCAAACAGCCGCACGCTGTCGAGCAGCCGATAGGAAGGCGGATTGGTGGTGGCATCGACGGTCAGCAGCGATTTGTCGACCAACCCGCCGAGCAAGTCCAGTGTCTGCTCCTCGCCAAGCTCGAACACCGCGCCCACCGCGCTTGCGCCGCTGAGCGTGCAAGGGCCCACGAAAACGCTCAAGCCGCCCAGCAGCGATTGTTCGTGCTCCGACAACAACGCGAAACTCCACTCGATCAGCGCACCCAACGTCTGGTGCCGCGCGGGCCGGTTGGGATTGTCCTCGGACAGGCTGAGGAGGCGACCCTCCATGCGTATCAGCAGTTGCTCCGGACTCAGCAGGCGCAGGCGTGCAGCGGCCAATTCAAGCGCAAGCGGCAACCCCGCGACGCGGCGGCAGATCTCCGCGACCGTCGCGGCATTGGCCTGCGTCAGCGTGAACCCGGATGCGCACGCCTGGGACCGCAGCAGCAGCAATCGCACCGCGGGGATCGATGACAGGGAAGCAATCTGCTCATCCGTCGTCCATTCGCCCGGCGGTGGCACCTGCAAGGGCGGCAATCCGTAAAGCGACTCGCCCGCACAGTTCAGACGCTGCTGGCTGGTCACCAGGATGTGCAAGTCCGCGCAGGCCGACAACAGGTGTGCAACCGCCTTGCCCAGCGGCTCGGCAATGCGTTCGCAATTGTCGAACACCAGCAGCATCCGTCGCGTCTTCAGCAGCTCGCCCAGCCGTGCGATCAGTTGGCTCGCGTCGGTGGTGGCATGGACGTCGAACATGCCCGCCAGCCACCGCATCAGCGCGTCGCCGTCGGTGTGCGGCGTGCAGTCGAACAGCCACACGCCATCCGGGAAGTCCGCTGCAACCGAGCGCGCAGTCTCCAGCGCGGCCTGCGTCTTGCCGAGGCCGCCGGGACCGGTGATGGTGACGAGCCGGTGGTCCTGCAACATCCGCTTCAGCGTCTCGATGTCGCCATCGCGTCCGATCAGCGGCTCGGTGCGTTCCGGCAATCGCGCGCGCGCCGGCGGCGCGAAACGCAGCGCGGGCGCCGTTTTCTCCGGGACGTGCTCCAGCGGGGCGATGAAGCGATACCCGAGGCCATGCACGGTCTGGATGCAGCGCGGCGCTTCGCTGTCATCGGCCAGCGCGCGCCGTAGCTGCGCGATAATGCGGTTGAGCGTGGCCGGGGTGACGAAACTGTGTCCCCACACCGCATCCAGCAACTGGTCGCGGCTGAGCAATTGGCCCGGATGTGAGAGGAACTCCAGCAGGACGGCGAAAGCTTTCGGCTCGACCGCGAATTCCTCGCCGCCGCGCAGCAGCTGGTGCGCGCCTGCGTCGATAACCACGTCTGCGAAGGCGAACGTGCCCGTGGTTGGTCCGGCATTTCCGTGCTTTTCCATGCCGCCGCGCGCTCCACGCGGATCACGTCAACGCCACTGCCGCACTCTCGCGATTTCCCTATCGAAACATCATGACTCGTGGGCTTGCCCGGGCGCAGTTTATACCCCCGGATGACGGCGCATACCCGCCATTCATAGGAATAACCTTCTTGAGGAGAACGTCATGAACACCCGCTTTTACGCATCCGTTGCGATGGCCGTGATCGGCCTGTCCAGTATTGCCGTGACCCATCAGGCCGACGCCTGCGGGTTGAACCTGGTCAAATCCACCAATGGCCAGTGGAAGATCGCCCCGCCGGTCAAGGTATCGGCTTCGGCCGCCAGCATGAGGTTCCTGACCGCGATCCCGCAATCGCGGACGCGGACCATCCCCAATCCGCTGCAATTCCTCGAACCGGTCGCGGGGCTGTACGAGGTCACCCTGACCGCCGAAGGCAATGGCCCAACGGGCCTGCCGGATGGCGCGCCGGTCGACCACGCTTACGTGTCCTGGCTCGCAGACGGCAATGAAATCATGAACTCGGGGCGGCCTGCGGGTGATGGCGACGTCTGTACGGGCGTCTGGGCGCAAGCGGGCGCGCGTACCTACATGGTCAATCATTTCATGCTGGCGTGGGCGCAAAGCGTGGACGCGAACGGCGTCGACATCGACAACACGTTCGTGGGGCCGGCCCACCTCCAGGAGACCATCACGCTGAGCAAGGATGGCAGTTCGTACACCGGCACGTTCGTGCTCACCCAGTACGACCCGAACTACAACATCATTCTTCCGGGCGGAATCCCCATCAAGGGCACCGTGTCGGGAACGCGCAAGACCATCAACTCGCCGGTCACGTACTGATCGAAGCGGTGCGAAAGGCGCGACGCGTCAGGGCGTCGCGTCTTTTCGTGATGCGCTGACCAGCCGCACCCGCGCGAAGTTGCGCTTGCCCACCTGCAGCACGCCCTCGAAACCTGCTTCGAAGACGCGTGGTGCGTCTTCCACCACTTGCGCGTCGATGCGCACGGCGCGTTCCTTCAATTTGCGGTTGGCTTCCGAGTTGCTGGACGTGAGGCCCGCCGCGGTCAGCAGCGCCGGCAAGCGCAAGCCTCCGGCGGGCACGCCGATCTCGTTCAACGGCAATGACGAGGTATCGCCTTCACCGCGCACCACCGCGTGCCAGCCGGCGATCGCCTTGTCGGCTTCGGCCGCACCGTGGAAGCGCACGACCAGTTCGCGCGCGAGGCGCAGTTTCGCGTCGCGCGGATTCAACGCGTCACTGGCGACGTCGCGTCTCATCACCGCCAGCTCGTCCAACGACACATCGAAGCTCAGGAGTTCGAACCAGCGCCACATCAAGTCGTCGCCGATCTTCATGGTCTTGGTCACCATGTCGATCGCCGGCTCGTCGATGCCGATGTAGTTGCCGAGCGACTTCGACATCTTCTGCACGCCATCGATGCCTTCCAGCAGCGGCATCGTCAAGACGATCTGCGGCGGCTGGCCGAAGTGTTCCTGCAACCCGCGTCCCATCAGCAGGTTGAAACGCTGGTCGGTGCCGCCGAGTTCGACGTCGCACTCGAGCGCCACCGAGTCGTAGCCCTGCACCAGCGGATACAGGAACTCGTGGATCGCGATCGGCTGCTCCGATTGGAAGCGCTTCGAAAAATCGTCGCGTTCCAGCATCCGCGCCACGGTGTGCTGGGCCGCCAGCCGGATCATGTCCGACGCATCCATCCTGGCGAACCATTCGGAATTGAACCGCACCTCGGTGCGCTCGCGGTCCAGCACCTTGAACACTTGCGCGGCGTACGTCTCTGCATTGCGCGCGATGTCCTCGCGCGAAAGCGGTTTGCGGGTGACGTTCTTGCCGGTGGGATCGCCGATCATGCCCGTGAAATCGCCGATCAGGAAAATCGCCGTATGGCCCAGGTCCTGGAACTGCCGCATCTTGTTGAGCAGGACGGTGTGGCCCAGGTGCAGGTCCGGCGCGGTCGGATCGAATCCGGCCTTGATGCGCAGCGATCGACCCGGCGCGAGGCGTGCCTCGAGTTCGTCCTCCTTGAGGACGTCGACG
>JAICIW010000389.1 GCA_025928735.1 Rhodanobacteraceae bacterium
ACCATTCTGGTCCAGTGCACCTTGGGCCGGTAGTGGTGCTCGGCATGGAAGCCGTTATACAGCCATATCCAGTTGTAAAACTTGTTGTACGTTGACACGCCCCACGCGATCGGCTGGTCGGGATCGCCCTTCAGGTGTTCGTAGTATCCGTTCAACGACGACAGCGAATGGCCGAGGTAATAGAACGGCACCAGGCACAGGAACGCGCGCCAGTCGTAGATCAGGCAGGCGAGGTAGACGACAACGACGGTTGCGATCTCGATCCGGATCCAGCGCGCAAGATGTGGCCACTTCTTCTTGACCCGCGTGTAGCACTCGCCGATGTCGTCGCGGAAATACGAATAGAACGTGTACGTCCAGACGCTTTCCGGCTTGCCGTCCTTGCCGTGGCGATAGATCGACAGCGGGTCAATCGTGGTGCCGTTCTCACCGACGCGGTCCATGTTGCCGACGTGGTGGCGCAGGTGCACGTGCTTGTAGAACTCCTGGCTGAAACCGTCGGTCAGCGAAAACAGGAAACTGAAAACACGATTGAGCCACACCCACTTGAAGAACGGGTTGTGGATGAAGTTGTGGCTGGTCGAATTGATCGACCACGAGATGCTGATGGAGTAGATCAGCGCGCAAGGAATCCACAGCCACCAAGGCGTCTGATGGAAGCCGAAGAACAGCCATGCCAGGAACGCGGCGTGGCCCAGCACCATCAGCACGGGGATCGCGTCCCACGCGGTCCAGGCGAAGAAAAGGCGGCGGGGTTTGGCCGTGGCAGTGTTCATGCAGATCGAGAGCGACGCGAGGTCGCGGCGAGCCCGGGCCATCATCTTACGACGCTGCGCGAACCCGGGTACAAAGCATCCGGAAAGGTGACACGCGTATTTTGCGGCCACCGGCTTTCCCGCGGCTTTCGCCGTTTCGCGGGTTCGTTTTCGAAACTCGTTCAGCCGTTACACTGCGGCGGTCCATGCAGGTTCCCCCTTCCCGTCAGCGAAACCCGGTGCGCACGTTGATCGCGATGGCGCTTGGCGTTGCGCTCGGCGGCTGCGTCAGCGTGCAACTACCGAAGCTGCCGAGCGGTGATCTTCCTGCGCAATGGCACAACGCGTCGTCGCACCTCGGGCCGACGCCGGATCTCACGGGCTGGTGGAAACAATTCGGCGATCCCGAACTCGATGCGCTGGTCCAAAGCGCGCTTCGCGACAACCTCGATGTGCAGCAGGTCGCGCTGAAATTGCGCGCGGCGCGCGCGCTGGAAGACGCAGCCTCGACCACCTACAAGCCCCGGCTCGCATTCAACACCCTCGAACAACCCAACGCGGAAAACACCGCCAGCTATTTCCAGGCGGGTTTCGACGCGGCCTGGGAACTCGGTCTGTTCGGGCGCAGCGACGCCAATGCGCACCTCGCCGCCGCGAACGCCGGCGAAGCGGCAGCGGCCTTGCAGTCGGCGCGGGTTTCGCTGGTTGCGGAAGTCGTGCGCGAGTACCTGCAATTGCGCGCGTCGCAGCGCGGCGAAGTGCTGCTTGGCGATGCCGCCCAGGCGTCGCGGGAGAAACTCGAATTGCTGCGCGTGCAGGAGCGCCTGCAACTGGCCTCGCGGCTCGACGTGGAGCAGGGTGCGGCCGCGGCGGCCAAGGCCGCCTCGAGCGTGGCCGATCCCGTCGCGGCCATCGTGCAGCATGCGCAGGCGCTTGCGCTGCTACTGGGAAAAAGCGAGCCCGATCCGGCATGGTTGTCGCCGAAACCGCTGCCGAAGCTTCTGGACGTGAGTGTCGATGCTGTGCCGGCCGACCTGCTGCGCACCCGTCCGGAAATCCGCTATGCCGAAACCCAGGTGTTGAAGGCGGCAGGCGAACTCGGTATCGCCAAGGCCGACATGTACCCGCGTTTCGCGTTGGGCAGTTCGTTGACCTTCGCGGCGCTGGTCAAGGGCAACACGCGCCTCGGCGATGTCAACAACTCCTTCGCGATCGGGCCGATCATCAACATTCCATTGTTCGATTGGGGCGAGCGCCGCGCGGTGCGCGATGCGCGCGAGGACCAGCTGCAGGCGGCCGTGCTGGCGTACCGCCAAGCCGTGCTGCAAGGCGCGGCGGAGGTCGAAACCGATCTCGCGGCCCTGCACGCGTCGGGGCAAAAATTGCAAAGCGCCAACGACGCGGCCAGCGCGTCGCAACGCGGCTTGTCGTTGAGTGAAAAGTTGCAGGGCCTGGGCCAGGCCGACGGCCTGCAACTGGCGGAGGC
>JAICIW010000427.1 GCA_025928735.1 Rhodanobacteraceae bacterium
CGGCGCGACATGATCCCAATCGAAGTCGACGGTGCGATCGACACGCGTGAGGCGTGGCGTGCCGCCGAAATCGCCATGATCGAAGTACTCGCCCTTCAGGCCGGGCCGGCCAGCCGTGCGCAACGCGGTTTCCGGAATCGGAATCGGCACGCCAGCCGCGACGGGCGAGCCTTGCGCGTAGGTGACGCGATCGGCACCGAAGCGTTGGCGCAGGCCCTCCAGCGGCGTGACCGGGTCGCGCGCGGTGCCGTGGTAATTGGCTTCGAGAGTTTCCACGGTGTCGGCATCAGGCCCGACGACTGCGAGTTTGACGCCGGCGTGCAACGGCAGCGTGGCGTGCGCGTTGTTCAGGAGCACGATGGATTCCAGCGCCGCTTGCAGCGCCAAGTTGCGATGCGCGGCGCTGTCGATCTGACCGACACCGATGCGCGCATACGGATCACCATCGTTGCCCCCCATGATTCCGAGCCTGTAGCGCGCCGCGAACAAGCGCACCAGCGCGGCATCCAGGACGGATTCCTCCAAATAACCCTTGCGCACCGCATCGTCCAACGAAGCGTAGGCGCTACCGCAATCGAGATCGGTGCCGGCCGCGATCGCCGCAGCCGATGATTGCGCGTCATCGGGCTTGTAGTGGTGGAACTGGGTCATGTCGTCGATCGCATCGCAATCGGAAACCACGTAACCCTTGAAACCCCAATCGTCGCGCAAGATCGTAGTGAGCAAACCCTTGTCCGCGCACACCGGCGTGCCATGCAACGCGTTGTACGCGCACATCACCGAGCCCGCGTGGCCCTCCGTGACCGCAGCGCGGAATGCCGCCAGGTACGTCGCCTCCAGATCGTGCGGCGAAACATCGACGTCGAAACCGTGGCGGCCGAATTCGGGACCGCTGTGCACGGCAAAGTGCTTGGGCGTGGCGATCGCGCGCGGATGCAAGGGGTCATCGCCCTGGATGCCGCGCACGAAAGCGACGGCAAGCCGGCCGGTGAGGTACGGATCTTCGCCGTAGGTTTCCTGCCCGCGGCCCCAGCGCGGGTCGCGGTCGATGTTGATATTGGGCGACCAGATCGTGAGCCCTTGATAGCGCCCATGGGCATTGTTCACACCGACGGCGTTGAACCTGGCACGCGCCTCGGTTGAAACCACCGTACCGACCCCGTGCAGCAGCGCAGGATCCCAGCTCGCCGCCAAGCCGATCGCCTGCGGGAAAACCGTCGCGAAGCCGCCACGCGCGAGGCCATGCAGGCCCTCGTTCCACCACGTGTATGCGGGGATGCCCAAGCGCGAAATTGCGGGCGCTTCGGCCTGCAACTGCGCAACCTTATCCTCCAGCGCCAGTTTGGCCACCAGCGCTTGCGCGCGCACCGCCGCGTCGTCGGGCGACGCATGGACCGTCGCCGCAAATCCGATCATCGCGATCGAACAACAGGCGTACAGCACCGCCTTCACTGCGCGCGCCCCTGCATCGCATCGGCCACATCCTCGATCTTGAGCGCCTTGCGCAAGGTGTCGAGGGTGGCCTTGCTGCGAACGGTCAGCGTCACTTCCTGACCGGGCAGGATATCGAACGCGTTGTCCGAAACGCTGACATCGGTGTCGCCGAACGAGACCCACAAGTCGCGTACCAACGCCTTGCTGCGCAAGGTGAGCGCATAGCCATCGCCCTTCTGCCGCAACC
>JAICIW010000376.1 GCA_025928735.1 Rhodanobacteraceae bacterium
CCGCACCTGCCGTGTAGACTCGGAACCCTGACGCCATCACGGTTTGATCGTGGGCGCGGGGCCACCGATCCGGACTTTTCCCGACGATGCCGTACGGCTTGATCTCAACCGTCGTCCTGTTGCTGCCGTTCGCGGCGGCGCTGGCCACGCCGTTGCTCGGCCACGGCAATCGCAGGCGGACGACGTGGTTGATGACTGGTACCGCCGGCGCGTGCCTGATTTTGTCGGCACTGCTGTTCCCCGCCGTCGCCGAGGGCGACGTGCTGCGCCAGACGTTCGCGTGGGCGCCGGGGCTCGGTCTCGATTTCACGCTGCGCGTGGATGGACTCACGTGGCTGTTCCTGATCCTGGTCAGCGGCATCGGCCTGCTGGTCGGCATCTACGCGACCTATTACATGCCCCGCGAGTATCCGCTGGTCCGGTTCTACTCGCTGCTGCTGGGTTTCATGGGCGCGATGCTGGGCATCGTGCTGTCCGGCAACGTGATCCAGCTAGTGTTCTTCTGGGAACTGACCAGCCTGTTCTCGTTCCTGCTGATCGGCTACTGGCACCACGGCAAGTCGGCGCGCGACGCCGCACGCACGGCGTTGATCGTCACCGTCACGGGCGGATTGTGCCTGCTGGCCGGCGTGCTGGTGCTGGCGCACGTCGCGGGCAGCTACGATCTCGATGCGATCCTCGCTGCGGGCGATCGCATCCGTGAAAGCCCGTTGTACCTGCCGGCGCTGCTGTTGATCCTGCTCGGTGCGTTCACCAAGAGCGCGCAGGTGCCGTTCCACTTCTGGCTGCCGCAGGCAATGTCGGCGCCCACGCCGGTGTCGGCGTACTTGCACTCGGCGACGATGGTCAAGGCCGGCGTGTTCCTGTTGCTGCGGTTCTGGCCGGTGCTGGCCGGCACCGAACAATGGTTCTGGATCGTGGGCGGCGTGGGCTTGGCAACGATGCTGGTGGGCGCCTGGGCCGCGACGTTCCAGCACGATATGAAAGCGGTGCTGGCGTATTCCACCATCAGCCATCTCGGCCTGATCACAATGCTGGCCGGACTCGGCAGCACGCTGGGCGTGGTGGCGGCGATCTTCCACACCGTCAACCACGCCACCTTCAAGGCATCGCTGTTCATGGCCGCGGGTGCGGTGGACCACGAAACCGGCACGCGCGATCTGCGGCGGCTGGGCGGACTGCGCCACGTGATGCCGATCACCGCGACGCTGGCGGTGATCGCGGGCGCGGCGATGGCAGGCGTGCCGTTGCTCAACGGGTTCCTTTCCAAGGAAATGTTTTTTGCGGTGGCGTTGGGTGCCAACCACGGTCTGGCACTGGATGGGCTGACGGTGCTGGTCGCGCTGACCGCGGCGGCGCTCGGCGTGACCTATTCGCTGCGGCTGGTGGGCGGCGCGTTCTTCGGTTCGCTGCGGCACGACTTTCCACGCACGCCGCACGAGCCGCCGCGCTGGATGCGTTTCCCGATCGGGATATTGGCGCTGGCCTGCCTTGCGGTCGGGATCTTCCCGGCGTGGGTGGTGGGTCCGATCCTGCGTGCGGCCGCGCTCTCGGTGCTGGGATCGCAACTGCCGGCCTACAACTTGGCGATCTGGCACGGCCTGACGATGCCGATGCTGATGAGCGTGATCGCGTTCGTCGCCGGATGCGCGTTGTACGTCGCAGGGCGGCGACGCATCGCCGCGCGCGACAGTACGCCGCTGATCGACGGGATCCACGCACTGCGCTGGTTCGAACGCGCGCTCGCGTTCCTGACCGCCACCCTGCCCGATCTGTTCGCGAAGATCTTCCCGGGCCGCAAGTTGCAGGTGCAACTGCTGGTGGTGGTGCTGCTGGCGGGCGTCATCGGTTTCCTCGCGGTGCAACCGCTGCCGACGCCTGTCGCAGTGAATGGCATGCACGTCGACCCTGCGTTCGCGCTGCTTTGGCTGCTCGGCATCGCTTGCGCGATCGGCGCGGCCACCCAGGCCAAGTTCCAGCGCATGGCCGCGCTGATCCTCACCGCCGGCACGGGCCTCGTGGTGTGCATTACCTTTGTGTGGTTGTCGGCACCGGATCTCGCCGTGACGCAACTGGTGGTCGAGTCGGTCACGACCGTGCTGCTGTTGCTGGGGCTGCGCTGGCTGCCCAAGCGCATCCCGGGACTGGCGCCGCTGAGCCGCGTCGCGCGCTACCGCCGCATCCGCGACGCGGTCGTCGCAATCGGCGTCGGACTGGGCCTTGCAAGCCTCGCGTACGCGGTGATGAATCACCTGGTCGCCGATTCGGCGTCGCGATTCTTTCTCGAACAGGCGCTGCCGGGCGGCGGCGGCCGCAACGTGGTCAACGTGATCCTGGTGGACTTCCGCGCATTGGATACGCTCGGCGAAATCACCGTGCTGGCGATCGTGGCGCTGGCGGTGTTCGCGCTGCTGTGGCGGTTCCG
>JAICIW010000175.1 GCA_025928735.1 Rhodanobacteraceae bacterium
CATCGGGCACATGCCGGAAAACGCGCAGCGTCTTGCGCCGCGGCCGCGCGACATGGATGCCGACGACGAGCTTTCCGATGTCGCGTACGACAAGGGCTCGTGGTTCCTGCGCACGCTGGAGCAGAAATTCGGACGCGAGCATTTCGACACGTGGCTGAAGGGATACTTCAACCACTTCCAGTGGCACAGCATCACGACCGAACAGATGCTGGCGTATCTGAAGCCCAATCTCATCGACAAGTATCCCGGCAGGATGAGCTGGGACGAAGTGAAGGAATGGGTGTACGGCGCGGGTATCCCGAAGGATGCGCCGATTCCGGATTCGCCGCGTTTCAACGCGATCGACAAGGAGCGTGCAGCGTTTCTCGATGGCTCACTGGCCGCCGACAAACTGGATGCGGAGACTTGGAACACCCAGGAGTGGATGTACTTCCTTGATCGTCTGCCTGACCATCCCGCGCTCGCGAAGATGCAGCAACTCGATGCCGCCTGGCACCTTACCGGTACGCCCAACGCCGAGATCGGGATGCGCTGGTACGTGCACGCCATCGCGGCCGGCGACAAAACGGTATGGCCGGCCGCCGCCGAACACATGACGCGGATCGGGCGCCTGTACCTGACCATGCCGGTGTACAAGGCCTTCGTGCAGACGCCGGAAGGTTTCGCGTACGCCGAAAAGGTTTACGCCAAGGCGAAAGACGGTTACCACCCGCTGACGCAGATGGCGGTGGAGCGCTTGTTCGCGAAGACGCGCGCGGCGCAGGAGCAAACCGGGCCCGAGCCGGGCAAGGGTTGAGCGATGCCCGCCAATCCCGCCCGCGAGATCCTGCTCGCGCGACTGGCACGCCGTCTGAAGATCCTGGGCGGCGTGGTGATCGCGTTGGCGGTGATCGGGCTGGGCGTGTATTTTTTCGCGCCGCAATGGCTGCTGCGCGGCGCGATCGCGTGGCAGACCTGGCGCGACGGCCTGCACCAGGAATCGGTGCAGGTCGGCGACACGCGCTGGGTGTACGTCGAGGGCGGCAAGCAGAGCGGTCCGCCGCTGGTGCTGGTGCACGGCTTCGGCGGGTCGTACGCGAACTGGCTGCTGGCCGCGAAATATCTCACCGGCAATTTCCGGGTGATCATTCCCGACCTGGCGGGGTGGGGTGAATCCACGCGCCTGCCGGACGCCGACTACGGCTACGCCGCGCAGGCCACTCGCCTGCACGGTTTCGTCGACGCGCTGCACCTGGGCGAAATCGCGATTGCCGGCCATTCCATGGGCGGCGCGATCGCGGGCCTGTACGCGGCGGATTACCCGAAAGACGTCGCGGCGCTTGTGCTGATCGATTCGTCCGGCGTGCCGTTCAAGGAAAATGGATTCGTGCGCGAACTCAAGGCCGGCAGGAGTCCGTTCGACATCGACAATCGCGCCGAATTCAAGCATCTCGAATCGATGCTGTTCGCCGATCCGTCGTCCGTGCCGCCGCGCATCCAGGACGTGTTCGTCGCAAAATCGAAAAACGAGCGCGCGTTCGACGACAAGGTATTGCGTCAGCTCGCGGCACCCGACGCGCGCAATGCGCTGCAGTCGAAACTGCCCGACATCACGGCGCCGACGCTGGCGATCTGGTGCACCAGAGATCAGATCATCGACGTGTCGGCGCTGCAGGCGATCCGCGCCGGGCTCACACAGGCGCCCAACATCGGCGTCACCGAGTTGAATGGTTGCGGCCACATGTCGATCATGGAAAAGCCGCGCGAAGTCGCGCAGTCGATCACGCGCTTCGTGCTGCTGCCCTGATGCGAGCTATCCTTCACCCCTTCGGGAGAGGGCGACGCGAAGTGCCGGGCGGGGCACGCCAGCAAGACGAGCGAGACGTCTCCCGCCCTGCCAGAGCCGTCGTCCCGGTGCAGGCCGGGACCCAGTGACGCATTGATGTCGAATCAATAACCAAGGCGCTAGGTTCCGGATCATGCCCGCTGCGCGGGCTTGTCCGGAATGACGACATTATTGATGTCGCTCTGCGCGCATGGACCCTTACCCGGCGTTATGCGCAAAAGCAAGGGCAGCGCATTGCGCCCCTCTCCCGAAGGAAGAGGGGACAAGAGCGATCAAGTGCCCGGCGCGATCAAGCGTTCCATTTCGGCCTTGAGAATGGCGCCGTGTTCGCGCAGCCAATCGCGCTGGGCCTGGTAGCCGGGCATCAGTTCGCCGACACGTGCCCAGAAGCGCGCCGAATGGCTGCGCACCTTGAGGTGACACATTTCGTGGACCAGCACGTAGCGCAGCGCGGCGGGCGGGGCGAGCGCAAGTGCGAGGTCGAGGGTGATGCGATCGCGCGCATCGAGGCTGCCCCACAGACTTTTCAGCGACTTGATGCGAAGGCCCGTGGGTGCGGCGTCCAGGCGTTCAGAGGCGTGCGCCATCCAGCGCGACAGGTCGCGGCGCATGTGGGTTTCGAGGAACGCCGCAAGCAGATTGCGCGCCGCCGGCATCGCGGTGGTGAACGGCCGCGGTACGTGCAGGCGCAGTTCGTCGCCGAGGTATTCGATGCGCGGATATTCACTTTCCCGCCAGGTGAGTTCGACGCTTTCGCCGCGCAGCGGAATCAGCGTGGGCACGCCAGGTTTGAGCGGCGGTGGACCGCGACGCGGTACGCGCAGTTCGGACAACTTGCGTTCCAGCCAGTCGCTGTTTTCGCGCAGGAAGGCGTATACCTGCGCCGGATGGGTGCCGCGCGGATACGAAATGCGCGCGCCGTGCGAGGTGACCGACAGGCGCAGGCGACGCGCGCGCGGATGCATGGCCTTCAGCACCTTGATGGTGCCGCCCTTGCCCGTCGCCAATTCCAGGAAGTCGCCTTGCGGAATCATGCAGCCTTCTTGCCCTCATCGGGGCGTTCCAGCCCGAACCACTGCTCCAAACCCTCGAACACCCGTTCGAGTTCCAGCGTCATCAGCGCAAAGCGCGCGTCCAGCTCGGCTTCGGCCGAGTCGCGCCCGTCGGCGTCGAGCGAATCCTGCACGACGTCGAGAAAACGCAACTTGCGGATCACCAGATCTTCGCCGAGCACGAAGCTGGCGCGATCGTCGAACTGCAAGCCAAGCTGGAACACCTGCTTGCCTTGTTTCAAATGCGCCCGGACTTCGGCGCTTTCAAGCTCCTGTTTGCGGCAGCGGATGATGGCCCCGCCGGCCGGGTCGCGCAGCTCGCATTCGTCGCCGAACGCGAGCCCGCCGGGTAGCTTGCCATGCGCCAGCCACTGCGTCATCAGGGCGCGCGGGGTTTCGGCGGCCGCCAGCGGCTGGGCCGGGAAACTGCCCAGCGCCTCGCGCAAGGCCGTCAGGGCGTTTTCAGCCGCCTTGCGGCTGGCCGTATCCAGCACCAGCCAGCCATTTTTCGAATCCACATAAGCATTTAGCCGGGACGGCCGGACGAAGGCCTGGGGCAGCAGGGTATCGAGCACCTCGGCCTTGATGGCCCGGCGCTGGCGTCCGCCCACCGGTCGGCCGCGGCGTTCAGATTCCTTGCGCAGGCGCTTGCCCAGTTCGGCGTTGACCACAGCGGCCGGCAGCAGCTTTTCTTCGCTGCCGAGGGAGACCAGGGTGGCTTTGCCGACCGTGTGGCTCAGGACCTCGGAATCAGGCCCGAACGGCGACACGAAGCCGCGTGTGGCGAGTTCCAGTGGGCCGCAAGCACGCAGGGCGTGGTCGGCCAGCGCGGCGTCCAGATCCTTCAGCGATTTGGCGACGGAAGGGGAAAAGCGGAACAGGGTCAGGTTGCGAAAGAACATGGGGAAGTCGGGAGTTCGTCAGAAGTGAGGGTGGATATTCGGAGATATTTTTTTGGTCATTCCGGACGCCGCAACGCGGCGAGCGGGAACCCGGTGCCGGTTGCCGGTCAGCCCAAGGCGTTGGGTTGCGGGTTCGGCCTTTCGCCGCTCCGGAATGACTACAAGCAATGGAGGTCCTTCACTCAAGCATCGTCACCAGGCAGGTTCGCATCACTGCCCAGCCAGGCATGAGTATCCGGCCGCACTGTCTCATTGCCCGAGCCAAGCGAGGTGAAATCGAATAGGCCAGTATCAGCCAAGTGCGAAGGCGCAACGTGCGACAGGGCGCGGAACATGATCTCGTTGCGGCCGGGGTGTTCGCGTTCCCACGCATCCAGCATCCGTCGCACCTGCTTGCGCTGCAGGGTTTCCTGCGAACCGCACAGGTTGCAGGGAATGATCGGGAATGCACGTTGCGTGGCGTATTCGGCGATCTCGGCTTCGCGGCAATAGCTGAGCGGCCGAATCAGCACGTGCTTGCCGTCGTCGGACAAAAGCTTCGGCGGCATCGCCTTCAGCGTGCCGCCGTAAAAAAGATTCAGGAAAAACGTGGCGAGGATGTCGTCGCGATGATGGCCCAGCGCGATCTTGTTGAAACCCTCGCGTTCGGCGAACGCGTACAGCGCGCCGCGCCTCAAGCGCGAACACAGGCTGCACATCGTCTTGCCCTCGGGCACCACGCGCGTGACCACGCTGTAGGTATCCTGCTCGATCACATGGCACGGCACGCCGCGCTCGCGGCAGTAATCGGGGATCACGTGTTCCGGAAATCCCGGCTGCTTCTGGTCCAGGTTGACCGCAGTCAATTCGAACTTGACGGGCGCCTTCGCCTGCAGCGACAGCAGCAGGTCCAGCAGCGTCCATGAATCCTTGCCGCCCGACAGGCACACCATCACCCGGTCGCCGTCCTCGATCAGGTTGTAGTCGGCGATCGCGCGGCCGACGGCGTGGCGCAGGCGCTTGGCAAGACGCGCGGCTTCGTGCGCCTGCTTGCGTTCGTGGGTTCGGGACGGGTGTTCGACGGCATGCATGAACGGGCCAGTTTAGCGTGCCCGGCGGCGGCGCTACACTGCCGCCATGCAGTCCGACAACGACCCCGCCCTGCTGGTCCGGCGCCTGACCGAATTGCGCGAGGAACACCGCGATCTGGACGCGGCCATCACCAGGCTCGCCGGGGACGCAGCCTGCGACCAGTTGCAGTTGAGTCGCCTGAAAAAGCGCAAATTGAAGCTGAAGGACATGATCGCGTATTTCGAGAACAAGCTGATTCCCGACCTGGATGCTTGAGTCCGTCACGCTGGAAAACGATCACGTCCGGCTGGAGCCGTTGACGCTGGATCACGTGCCGGGCCTGGAAGCCGCTGCCGCCGACGGCGAGCTGTGGAACCTGCGCGTCACCTATGTGCCGCCGCCGGGCGCGATGCGCGCATATGTCGAAACGGCGTTCGCGATGCAGGCGAACGGAGATTCACTGCCGTTCGCGGTGCGCGACAAGCGCGATGGTGCGATCGCCGGCAGCACGCGCTACTACGATTTCAATCCCGACGTGCCGCGCGTATTGATCGGCCACACGTGGTACGCCGCGAGCCGCCAACGCACGCACATCAACACCGCCTGCAAGCTGCTGCTGGCAGACCACGCGTTCAACGGACTCCAGTGTGCGGCAGTGGGATGGGAAACCGACATCCTCAATACCCGCTCGCAGCAGGCCATCGAGCGGCTGGGTGCGCATCGCGACGGCGTACTGCG
>JAICIW010000046.1 GCA_025928735.1 Rhodanobacteraceae bacterium
CGTCACCGTTTTCATCGCGAGTCCTTTCCGTGGAAGGAAGCCCACCGTATCCTGCACCGGCTGAATTCCTTGCGACCGGTACGATGGGCATCATCGATAATGCACGCCTCCCTGATCACGCTCTCATGCCATGAATGACATCCTCACGCGTATTCCTCATTTCGTCGCCAACCACGTGCTGCTGGTGGCGGCGTTCATCGTCATCATCCTCGCGCTGATCGCGCTGGAAGTTTCGCGCCAGTTCCGCGGCTTCCGCGAGCTGACGCCCGGGGCACTGGTGCAGATGATCAATCGCGGCGAGCCGCTGGTGATCGACATGTCGGCGATTCCCGATTTCGAGAAGGGCCACATCACCGGGTCGAAACACATTGCGCCCAGCCAGTTCGATCCCGAGAACAAGGATCTCGCCAAGGCCAGGGACTTGCAAGTCGTGACCGTATGCAAGAACGGCATGGAATCGGGCAAGGCCGCCAAGCGGCTGGTCAAGGCCGGCTTCACCAACGTCGCGACGCTGGGCGGCGGCCTGGATGCATGGCGGCGCGCGGATCTGCCCTTGGCGAAGGGCAAGAAATGAGTTGCGATCGTCCCTGATCGCTGCATCGACAGGTGCGCGCCAGCGCAACCTTCTCACGATCAGGACATCACACGATCGAAACCGCGGTCAGAGTGCATTTTCGTGGAAGAGTCTGCATTCCCGGAAATCCGATTCCGAAAATGCACTCTGACCCCAGCTTCTCGGCTTCCCTCAGCTGTTTCGCAGCACGGCCAGGAACTGCGCGCCGTAGCGTTCCAGCTTGAGCGCGCCGACGCCGCTGATCGTAGCCAGTGCGTCGTGGTCTTGGGGACGTTCGCGCAGCATCGCGTACAAGGTGGCGTCGTGGAAGATCACGTATGCGGGTACGCCCTGTTCCTTGGCCAATTTCGCGCGGGTGTCGCGCAGGGCATTCCACAGCGGTTCCTCGTGCGGCGCGATGTCGAGGCTGCGACGGTTGCCCGAGGCGCTGGCACGACGGTGGGCGCGGCGCTCGGCGCGATCCGGTTCCTGGCGCAGGTGTACGGTCTCGTCGCCGCGCAGGACCGGATGCGCGGCCGGTGCCAGGCGCAAGCTTCCGTAGCCTTCGAGGTCGGGGTTCAGCAATCCGCGTGCGACCAGTTGCCGGAACACGCCACGCCACTGCCGCGCGTCGAGTCCGGTGCCGATGCCGTGTACCGACAGGTGGTCGTGCCCCTGCGCCTGGATGCGTTCGTTGTCCTTGCCCAGCAATACGTCGATCAGATAGCCGACACCGAACCGCTGGCCGGTGCGGTACACGCATGACAGCGCCTTCTGTGCGGCTTCGGTCGCATCCCAGGTCGGTGGTGGATCGAGGCAGTTGTCGCAGTTGCCGCAGGGTTGTTCGAGCGTCTCGCCGAAGTACGCCAGCAGTTGCTGGCGGCGGCAGCGGGTGCTTTCTGCAAACGCCAGCAGCGCGTCGAGTTTGGCGCGTTCCAGCCGCTTGCGCGCTTCGTCGGCGTCGGACTGCTGGATGAATTGCGCGAGCGTCACGAGGTCGCTCAGGCCATAGGTCATCCACGCATCGGCCGGCAGCCCGTCGCGTCCGGCGCGTCCGGTTTCCTGGTAATAGCCTTCGAGGCTCTTCGGCAGGTCCAGGTGCGCGACGAAGCGGACGTCCGGTTTGTCGATGCCCATCCCGAAGGCGATGGTCGCGCACATCACGATGCCGTCTTCGCGCAGGAAGCGCTGCTGGTTGGCGGCGCGGGTGGCCGCATCGAGCCCGGCGTGGTAGGGCAGCGCCTCGATGTCCTGTTCGACGAGCCACGCCGCGGTCTCTTCCACCTTGCGCCGCGACAGGCAGTAGACGATGCCGGATTCGCCGCGGTGCCCGTCCAGAAACGCCTTCAATTGCTGGCGCGGCTGGTCGCGCTGCGCGACGCGGTAGCGAATGTTGGGCCGGTCGAAGCTGGAGATGAATTGCCGGGCCTGGTCGAGCGACAAGCGCTCGACGATCTCATGCCGGGTCGGCGCGTCGGCGGTGGCGGTGAGGGCGATGCGCGGCACATCGGGGAAGCGCTCGTGCAGCACCGTGAGTTCGCGGTACTCGGGACGAAAATCATGGCCCCATTGCGACACGCAGTGCGCCTCGTCGATCGCAAACAGGGATACGTTGGCCCGTTCGAGCAGGTCGAGGAAGCGCGCCGTCAGCAATCGCTCGGGCGCCACGTAGAGGAGTTTCAATCCGCCGCCGAGGAAGCGCCGCTCGACATCGTTTTGCGCCGAGCTGTCCAGGCTCGAATTGAGGAAAGCCGCTGCCACCCCGAGCTGATGCAGCGCATCCACCTGGTCCTGCATCAGCGCGATCAGCGGCGAGACCACAACCGCGGTGCCGTCCCGCAACAACGCGGGAATCTGGTAACACAGCGACTTGCCGCCGCCGGTCGGCATCAGCACCAGCGCGTCGCCGCCCGCCACAAGGTGTTCGATGATGGCCTGCTGGCGGTCGCGAAAAGCGCCATACCCGAATACGTCGCGCAGTACCGTTCGGGCTTGCGCGGCCAGGTCTTGCGCGGCGACGATCACAGTTCCTCGGTTTCGGTGACCTTCGCGCGACGCATCAGCCATGCGACCCCGCGCAGGTCGGCGAGGCCTACCCACAGCCGATCCAGCATCCCGTATTTGGACACGCCGCGGGTGCGCGGGCGATGTCCGACCGGAATGCTGACGCTTTCGAAGCCCCCGCGCTTCACCAGCGCCGGCAAATAACGATGCATGTGGTCGAAGTAGGGCAGCGCGAGAAAAGTATCGCGCTCGAACAACTTCAGCCCGCAGCCGGTGTCGGGGGTGGCGTCGCGCAGCATCCGCGAGCGGACGCCGTTGGCGATCTTCGAGGAGATGCGCTTGTTGAAACTGTCGCGGCGGGTGGTGCGCCAGCCAGCGAACAGCTTCACTTTGGGATCGGCGCTTTTGCGCGCTTCGAGCAGCTTTGGAATATCGGCCGGATCGTTCTGGCCGTCGCCATCCAGCGTGGCGATCCACGCGCCGCGCGCCGCGCGCACGCCGTTTCGGATCGCGGTGCTCTGGCCGCTTTGCTTGAGGTGCCGCACTATCCGCAGTTCGGGATGCTTCGCGCGTTCGGCTTTCAGCACGTCAAGCGAGTCGTCGGAACTCGCATCGTCCACGTACACCACTTCGTAATCGGTGCGCCCGCGCAGGGCGGCGGCGATTTCGGCGAGCAGCGGCGGAATGTTGTCGCGCTCGTTGAACACGGGCACGACCACGGACAGAGCAGGCATCGCGGAAACCTTGCACGAATAATTTGATGATTATCGCCGATGCGGCTCGGGCGTGTTTGCCGCGACCGAACGGCGGGCCATTCCCGCCCGCCCATATATGGACTCGCCTCGTCGGCCGTCGCCCGAAAATTTCCCGTCCGCCCACGAACCCAGTGGTGGTTTTGCGTTGTCGTGTCCGGGTTGTCGGGCATCGATCCATGCTCCGCGTTGCATCGTGTAAGCGATGCCATCGTCGTCCGGTCTTGATACCCGCTCATGTATCCCGTCAACCACCTCACGCGGAGAACATCCAATGAAGCTTCTTTTCACTGCCCCTCGAAACCGGATTCTGCCGGCTGGCGCTGCGCTGGCTGCGGCCATCGCGTTGCTGGCACCGTGCGCGGCGCAGGCGACGCCTTACGTCCTCAAGCTGGTGCAGCAAGGAAGCAACGTCGTCGCCATCGGAAGCGGGGCGTTCGATCTGAGCGGTCTTGCGAATCGGGACGGCGGCCCGGGCCCTGGATACGCCACTTATGCCGCGATACAGCCATCGCAGGGATATCTGAGCGTCGGGCTGAATCCCTCCTGGTCCTTGATTTTCGACGGTTACTCGGGGCTGACGGGACCTGCGGCTTTCGGCAGCGGTGACGCCCAGACGCCCGAGACCAGCAACGCGGGCGACCCGGTGACGATATTCGGGAGCTTCAACGGCGGCTTCCTTTTTGTGCCACACGGCTATGTTTCAGACGCGGCGCTTTCCAGCAGCGCCACCTGGGACAATGCGAGCCTCGCCAGTCTCGGCGTGACGCCCGGCACGTACACGTGGATCTGGGGCACGGGTGCGGATCAGAGTTTCACGCTGGACGCGTTCAAGTCCGTTCCCGAGCCCGCCGCGCTCGGAATGTTCGGATTCGGCACGTTGCTGCTCGGCGCGTTCACGGGGTTGCGCCGGCGCACCGCGTAGAAACCCATTTCATTTCATTCACATAATGTACTCATGCGAACCACTCCTCCAAGGAGTGGTTCTTTTTTTAATGCCGAGCGCGAAGCACCTCGAACTACCCGGCGCCGACTTTTGATTGTCGGGGGCGATACGGTCGCGGGACGTGGTCAGTGCCAACACTGCGTCCAGCGCTCCGGCGTTGCCGATGCGGGTTCTCAACACGCACGCGTTCAGGTCTGTTCGGTTTGCAGGGTGGCACCCATCACCGCGTCGGTGACCGCGCGTTCGGCGGCCGCGAAGCCAGCGCTGCCATTGCCCAGCAGTACCAGCGTGCCATTGCCGATCGGCACTTCGCGCCCGTGCCAGCCGGCGCGGCTGAAATCCCGCGCGTCGGCAATGCGGTGGCCGACCACGTACAACACCGTGATGGGGCTGCCGTTTTCGCGCAGCACCAGATGCACCGCCCGGTAAGGCCCGACCCTGCAGTCGGCCGCGAAGACGGCGTGGGCCGGCACGTCGCGCAGGGCAACGCCGCGTTTCGCGAACACCGGACGCATTTGTGCGGCGTCGATCGGGCGGGTCATGGTGAGCGAGAAGGCTTCGCTGCGCACGTGAGCGATCGCCATGCCGGCCAGTGGGCCGCCATCGGTCGTGCGCAGGTTCCACGCATAACCGGCCACGACCAATGCGACCAGCAGCGAAGCCGCGAGTGCCAACCCGATTTGCCAGCGGTGCCGCGCGCGTCCGCGCAATGAGGTGGCTTGCGTCAGCAGTACCCGCTCACCCAAATCCTCCGGCGCATCGACCGATTGCAGGACGTTCCGGAGCTGCCGTTCGAAGCGTTGTGAGCGCCACCAGCTTTCGGTGCAGCCGGCATGGCAGCCATCGCGGTGCGCAAGGAATTCGGGATCACGCGACCCCGGCTCGGCGGTCAGCCGGCGACGAAACTCAAGACACTCCATGTGCGGACTCCCGGCCGACGGCGTCGCCCGACAATGATTTGCGCAGCTTGTGGCGTGCGCGGAACAACTGGGTCATGACCGCGCCGGGTTTGACGCCGAGCTCCGCCGCGATTTCTTCGCAGGAAAAGCCGCCCAGCACCTGCATCAGCAGCGGCTCGCGGTATTTGGGTTCGAGTTTCGCGATGGCTTCGCGCAATTCGGCATCGCTGCCCGCCTGCTCGGGATCGGCGCCGGCTGTCTCGTCCGGAATGCTGTCTTTCAATCCGTCGTCGAGGATCGTGAGGTCGAGTGCCTTGCGCTCGAAGCCGCGCGCGTGTTCGCGGCGCAGGATCGTCAGCAGCCAGGGCTTGGCCGCGGCGGCGTCCTGCAGCGAATCGAGCGCCCGCCAGGCGCGCAGCATGGTTTCCTGCACCAGGTCTTCGGCGCGCGACGGATCGCCGCACAGCCAGTACGCGAAGCGGTACAGGTCGCCCGCGTGGGCGTGCACCAGCGCATCGAATTGGCGTTGCCTCAGGTTCACGCGGAGTAGACCGGGTCGGGTTTGACCGCCTTACGAAAACCGCTCTTCCCGTTCCGCTCAGCGCAGCTTTTCGAGGATGCCTTCCAGCTCGTCCGCACTATGGTAGCGGATGGTCAGCTTGCCGCGTCCGCCGCGGCCGTGCGCGATCTCGACGCGAGTGCCGAGATTGTCCGAAAGCTCGCGCTCGAGTGCGGCAATGTCGGGATCGATGTCGCGCGACTTGCTCTTGCCCGATGACTTGGGCAGCTGTGCCAGGCGCACCGCCTGTTCCAGTTCGCGCACCGACCAGCCCTGGTCGGCGGCCTTTACGGCCAGCGCGATTGCACGCGGAGCGGGCAAGGTCAGCAACGCGCGCGCGTGGCCCATTTCGATGCGACCGTCGTCCAGCAGGTCGCGGATGGTTTCGGGCAATTCGAGCAGGCGCAGGAGGTTGGCGACTGCGGCGCGTGAGCGACCGACCGCCTCGGCTGCCTGTTGCTGGCTCAGCTTGAATTCGTCGATCAGGCGGCGCAGTGCTTGCGCCTCTTCCAGCGCCGTCAATTCCTCGCGCTGGATGTTCTCGATCAGCGCGATCGCCAGCACCGACTGCGCCGGAATGTCGCGCACCACTGCGGGGATTTCTTCGAGGCCGGCCTTCTTCGCGGCGCGCCAGCGGCGTTCGCCGGCGATCAATTCGTACTGACCACGGCCGACATCACGCACCACGATCGGCTGGATCAAGCCCTGCGACTTGATCGAGGCGGCCAACTCGTCCAGCGCGGCTTCGTCGAAATGGTGGCGCGGCTGGTATTGCCCGGAACGGATCGACGCGACCGGAAGATTGCTCAACGTTTCGCCCGCGGGCGCGTCGTTCGCGGTGTCGCCGTCGGGATTGCCCAGCAACACGTCGAGATCGCGGGAACCCAGTCCCCGGCGTTTGGCGGCGCTCATGCGGAAACCTTCATGATCGGTGGGCGCGGTGGATTCGACGGGGGCGGATTGTGCTTGGCCAGCGGATTTTCGGGCGGCGGCATGTCGCCGCTGCTGCGTGCCGGTGCGAGGCCGATGCGGCGGATCATTTCACCGGCGAGCCCGAGATACGCGATCGCGCCGCGCGATTCGCGATCGTAAAGATTGATGGGCTTGCCGTGGCTGGGCGCTTCGGCGAGGCGCACGTTGCGCGGTACCACCGAATGCAGCACCTTGTCACCGAAATGCTTGGTGAGTTCGGCCGACACGTCGTTGCCGAGCGCGGTGCGCACATCGAACATGGTGCGCAACAGGCCTTCCACTTCGAGTTGCGGATTGAGCCGCTTGCGCACGGCCTTGACGGTGTCGAGCAGGTCGGTCAGGCCTTCCAGCGCCATCGATTCGCACTGCACGGGAATCAGCACGCTGTCGGCGGCAGCCAGTGCGTTCAGGGTGAGCAGGTGCAGCGAGGGCGGACAGTCGATCAGGATGATCTGGTAGCGGTCGCCCAGCTTGGCCAGTTGTTCCTTGAGCCGCTGTTCGCGCGCGATCGCATCGGCCAACTTGATTTCGGCCGCGGTGAGGTCGCGGTTGCCGGGCAGCAGGTCGAAGCCGGCCTCGGTGCTGATGATCGCATCCTCGATCGACGCTTCTTCCAGCAACACTTCGCAACCGTTGGGTTTGGTGGCGCGCTTGTCGATGCCCGCCGACGAAGTCGCATTGCCTTGCGGATCGAGGTCCACCAGCAATACGCGGCGCTTGGTCTCCGCCAGCGCGGCAGCCAGGTTCACGGCGGTGGTGGTCTTGCCGACGCCGCCCTTCTGGTTGGCGATGGCGATGATGCGCGTCATGGGTCGCAACGGCTGAAACGGAAACGGGGAGCGGACTAGCCTACCATTGCCGGGCTAGCCGTTGCGGGACGAGCTTCGCGCCAGTTCGATCACGCAGCGTTCGGCTTCCGTGCCCGGAATCCGAACCGGGCGCACGGCGATTACCCGAAAACCTTCGGGAATGCCCGTGATTTCATCTTGATCGGCCCGTCCTTTCAGCGCCAGCCAGCGCCCTTCGGCGGCCAGCAGGTGGCCGCCCCACGCCAGCATGTCGGCAAGGCTGGAAAACGCCCGCGCGGTGACCGTGTCGAAGCTGCCGCTGGCATCCTGCACCCGCATCTGTTCGACCGTCACGTTCGGAAGCGGCAGCGCGCGCACGGCCTCGCGCAGAAACCGCGCCTTCTTGCCGTTGCTTTCGATCAGCGTCACCGCAAGCCCGGGTCGTGCGATCGCCAGAGGAATCCCCGGCAGCCCCGCGCCACTGCCGATGTCGGCCAGCGATTCGCCTTGCACGAACGGCAGCACGGCCAGTGAATCCAGCACGTGCCGCGGAATCATTTCCCCGCGATCGCGCACCGCGGTCAGGTTGTACGCGCGATTCCAGTGGGCGAGCAGGTCGAGGTATGCCAGCAGTTTTTCGTGCGCGTCCAGCGGCAGCTGGAGCTGCAGGCCGGCAAGGCCATTGGCGAGTTTTTCCGCGAGCGGGGCAGAATGCTCCATGGTGCGCTGTCGAGGCGTGTTGGTCGAAGGGGCCGTTGTGGAAAGTCAGGCCATGAATGGCCGTTCTGGTGTCTGTTGATCGCGGAACCAGCATGCTGCGGTGAAAGTCGGCGGGCCGCGGTCAGGGACGATCGCACAAATACACCCCAAAAACAGGAGCCCGCGCGAAGGCGGGCTCACCGTTTCTCCCTGGCTGGTCGGCTCAGGCGGCGAGGTCGAGTTCGACCCGCGTCACCAACACCCCGCGTTCGCGGAGGCTGCCATTCAATGTCTGTTTGATGCGAAGGTTGCGCGAACGCAAATCCGGATCGCTCGCGTCGGCGCCCTGCACTGCGTCGCGCAGGCGCAACCGGATCAAATCGTCGGCGCGATCGATCACGGTGTCGGCACGCTCGGGGTCCAGCACCTGCCACCAGATCCGCCCGCGCAGCGTCGGCGCGGCGGGGTGGGCGGGCTCCATCCGTTCGTCCACCGCAAGGGTATAACCGGTGATGCTGATCTTGTGGGCGATGCGTTCGACCAGCGGCACCACCACGTGGGTGCCTGCGGTGAGGATTCCGGCGGGCTTGCCCAGCCGCCGCAGCGTGTAGACCTGGCCTTCCGGAATGCGCTTGATGCTGGATATGGCCATGGCGGCTATCAGCAGGATCAGGGCAATGGTCAGTGAGGAAATCATGGCAATTTCAGTGGATTGCAATCGACTTGGAGTTTTTGCCTTCGAAACGCTTCACATCACACGGAGTGGATTGTGCATTAACTGTAATTTAACTGCAACTACCTGAGCTGAAGATGACCACCGCTCATGCGTTTTCTATCGGCCTTCCGGTGACAGAACTTGAGGCAGCAGGATTCGTGCCAGACAGACCGCGGCGGACGAGACGGGCGTCACGTTGCGCGAGAAATCCCGGCGCCGACGCCGGCCCTCCGCCGTCGCGGCTCGTTACAATATGAAGTTCGATGCAACACGGAACCCCCCGATGAGTTACCCCGCCATCCGCATGCGTCGCATGCGCCGCGACGCATTCTCCCGCGCGTTGATGCGCGAAACCGTGATGAGTCCGTCTGATTTGATCCTGCCGGTGTTCGTGCAGGAGGGCGGTGGCGATGTGCGTGACGCCGTGGCTTCGATGCCGGGCGTAGCTCGCTTGTCGATCGACGCCTTGTTGAAGGTGGCCGAACAGGCGCAGGAACTCGGGGTGCCGGCGCTGGCGCTGTTTCCGTATCTGGACGGTGACCGGAAAACCGCCGACGGGCGCGAAGCCTTCAACGACGACGGCTTGGTCCAGCGCGCGGTGCGCGCGTTGAAATCACGTTTTCCGGAACTGGGCGTGATCTGCGACGACGCCCTCGATCCGTTCACCACCCACGGCCAGGACGGCCTGATCGACGACACCGGTTACATCCTGAACGATGAAACCGTCGCGGCGCTGGTGCAGCAGGCGCTGTCGCAGGCCCGGGCAGGCGCGGATTTCGTGGCGCCCAGCGACATGATGGACGGCCGGATCGGCGCGATCCGGCAGGCGCTGGAAAGCGCGGGCCTGATCCACACCCGCATCCTCGCCTATTCAGCGAAATACGCCTCAAGTTTTTACGGCCCCTTCCGCGATGCGGTAGGTTCGGCCGCGTCGCTCGGCAAGGGGTCCAAGCACACCTACCAGATGGACGTCGGCAATTCCGACGAAGCCCTGCGCGAGGTGCAACTCGATCTCGAAGAAGGCGCCGATGCGGTGATGGTGAAACCTGGGCTGCCGTACCTCGACATCGTGCGCCGTGTGAAGGACCGTTTCGGCGCGCCCACCTTCGTGTACCAGGTCTCCGGCGAATACGCGATGTTCAAGGCTGCCGGTGCGAACGGCTGGATCGACGAGCGTGCCTGCGCTATGGAAGCCCTGCTCTCGATCAAGCGCGCCGGTGCC
The DNA here is from genome assembly GCA_025928735.1 of Rhodanobacteraceae bacterium. Classification (GTDB taxonomy): domain Bacteria; phylum Pseudomonadota; class Gammaproteobacteria; order Xanthomonadales; family Rhodanobacteraceae; genus 66-474. Next base: position 10,110 of record JAICIW010000046.1, read on the forward strand.
GACGCGATCCTGACGTACTACGCGCTGGATGC
>JAICIW010000431.1 GCA_025928735.1 Rhodanobacteraceae bacterium
GGCTTCCTGATCACCGAAGTACGCGGCCCGGATTGGCGGGTGCAGCAGTACGACGCGAACGGGAAGATCGTCCGCAACGTGCCACTGCCGAAAACCGGGATCGGCGTCGGCACGATCGCGAGCAGCGCCGTTTCCGATCGGGCGCTGGTCACCTATTCCGGCTGGACGATTCCGACGCGCTGGGTGGAATACGACGCGGCACGCGGCACCTCGAAGGTTGTCTTCCAGGTGAAGCCCGCGGCGGATTATTCGAGGGTCGTCACGCACCGGCTCGATACCACTTCAAAGGATGGCGCGAAGATTCCGGTCACGGTAATCGCGATGCAAGGTGTGACGCCGAATGGCGCGCGCCCGACGATCCTCTACGGCTACGGCGGCTTCGGCATCACCACCGCACCGCGCTTCCTCGGTTCGACGCTGGCGTGGCTGGAGCGCGGCGGCGTGTACGCGGTGGCGAACATCCGCGGTGGCGGCGAGTTCGGCGAAGGCTGGCACGCAGCCGGCATGTTGTCGAAGAAGCAGAATGTGTTCGATGACTTTTATGCGGCCGCGCAGGCGCTGGTGCAGCAGCACTGGACCGACACCGCGCACCTCGGAATCATGGGCGGATCGAATGGCGGCCTGCTGATGGGTGCGGCGCTGACACAACATTCATCCGAATATCGCGCGGTGGTATCGCTGGTCGGCATCTACGACATGTTGCGCGTGGAACTGTGGCCGAACGGCCAATACAACATCTCGGAGTACGGCACGGTCACGAAAAAGGCGGATTTCGAATGGCTGCGTGCCTATTCGCCGCTGCAAAACGTGAAGCCCGGTACCGCGTATCCGGCGGTGCTGCTGATCACCGGCGTCAATGATCCGCGGGTCGCGCCGTGGCAGTCGCGCAAGTTCGCGGCGGCGTTGCAGGCCGCCAACACGTCGAAGCATCCGATCCTGCTGCTGACACGGATGAACGAGGGCCACGGCGTCACCGCGTCCTTCAGCCAGCGGGTCGGCAACGCCGCGGCTGCGATGTCGTTCTTCGCCGAGGAGCTGGGACTGGGCAGCAAAGCGGAGTCTGCCCGGTGACGCTGGACTGCGTGGAGATCGAAACCGCGCAGGCGCCGCGGTACGCGGTGATCTGGCTGCACGGCTTGGGCGCCGACGGACATGATTTCCAGCCGATCGTGCCGCAACTGGTGCGGCCGGAGTGGCCGGCGCTGCGGTTCGTGTTTCCGCACGCGCCGGTGCGGCCGATCACGCTCAACAATGGCCTGCCGATGCGTGCGTGGTACGACATCGCGGGCTTCGATCTGTCGCAACGGCAAGACGAACCCGGCGTCCGCACGTCGATCCGCGCGGTCGATGCGTTGGTCGCGCGCGAAGTCGAACGCGGCGTGCCAGTGTCGAACATCATGCTGATCGGGTTCTCGCAAGGCGGCGCAGTCGCACTGGCGGCAGGTCTTCGTCACGCGCAAAGGCTTGCCGGCATCGTCGCGCTGTCCACCTATCTTCCGATTGCCGAGCGCACCGCCGACGAGCGCCATGCGGCGAACGCAGCGGCGCCGATCTTCATGGCGCATGGCGCCTTTGACCCGGTCGTACCGCAGGTATTGGGCGAACGCTCACGCGACCAGTTGCGCGCGTGGGGATTCGCGGTCGA
>JAICIW010000091.1 GCA_025928735.1 Rhodanobacteraceae bacterium
AACACGGAATACGTGATCATCGACGCTGCCACGCCGAAACCGATCGCCACCACCATCAGCGCGGTGAGTGCGGGGTGGCGCTTGAGGCTGCGCAGGGCGAGGTCGAAGTAGTACGCGAACATATTCATTCACAGTCCATCTGTTTTCGTCGTCATTCCGGACGCGGCGAAGCCGCGATCCGGAACCCAGTGCCTTTCCCACGAAACGAAATGAAAAGTCACTGGGTTGACTCGCGCCATCCGTGGCGCTCGCCTTCGAGGCCGCCTTCGGCGTTCGCGTTTGCAGTCCTGCAAACGCAGTCGGGTTCTGCCGCAAAGAAACTGCGGCAGCTCCGGAATGACGACCTCCCGTAGCCTTGCCAATTCCCGACTATTGACTCGCCAATTCGCGGCTCCCATCACACGCTCCGCGTCGCCTCCACCGGCGACACACGCGATGCACGCCGTGCCGGCGCGAACACCGCGCCTTGGCCCAGCACCAGCAGCGCGATCACGCCCACCAGCACGTACAGCAGCGACATGCGGTCCATCGCAAACTGCTTCATCATCCAGAGGTTCAGACCAACCGCCAGGATTGCGCCCAGCACCACGCCCACGCCGGCGATCATCAGATTCTCGGTCTGGAAGTAGCGCAGGATGTCGTTGCGGGTGGCGCCCAATGCGCGGCGAATGCCGATCTGCTTGCGCCGCTGCCCGACCCAGAAACTGGTGAGGCCCACGATGCCCGCGGCGGTGACGCACAACAGGATCAGGCAGATCACGCCCATCAGGATCGCCATGCCGCGATCGGCGCGATAGGCGTGCGTCCGGATGTCAGCAAACGAATGGACCGAGGTATCTTCGAAGTTGTCCCCGGTCTCGATTACCCGCATCGGGTTCGACGCGAACAATGCCTTGGGCGCCTCGCGCATCGCGGCATCGAGGCGGCCCGGCTTGGAGCGCACCGCGTAGCGCGCGAAACCCGCATCGAGGCGCGTCGGGATCAGCACCGAATTCCAGAACCAGTCGTTGGCCCAACTGTCGGGGCTCGGCACCTGCATCCGCTCGACGATGCCGACGATGGTGCTGGGCGTATCACGATCGACATAGATGGTCTTGCCGAGTGCGTCGCCCTTCGGGAACAGCTTGTCGGCCAGCGCCTTGGTGACGATCACGATCGGCGGCCGGTTGTGGCCGCGGAAACCCATGTGATTCACGTCCGAGCGCGTGAAGTTGCGGCCGGCGACCAGCTTCAGCCCGAGCGCGGGAATCATTTCATCGGTGCCGAAATAGAACGCCGCCTGCGCGGTCGAACTCTGTTGGTCCGGCTTCAATCCGATGCCGCCGCTCCAGGTGCTGTTGAGCAGCGGCAACGTGTTGATGGAGATCGCCGATTCGACATCGGGCAAATTGCGCAAGGTCGCGACATCTTCCTGCTGCATCGCATCCAGCTTGTCGACGCTGCCGGCATCGTCGCCGGTCGGGGCGCCCACCCAGCTTTGCGTGATCAGGAACAGGTTGTTCTCGTTGATGCCGCTCGGCCGCTCGATGCGATCGATGCGCTGGCCGATGATGAACACCGCGTTGCACACGATCGCCAAGGTCAGCGCGATCTGCAGCGTGATCAGCATGACGCCGGCCTTGTGCTTCTTCAGCGCGGCAAGAATCGGGGGAAGTGTCATGTTGGTATCCTCATTTTCTTGTCATTCCGGGGCTGCGCGCAGCGCAGAGCCCGGAATCGGTTTGCGAGCGCGACCAGACCGATTCCGGGTTCCGCCACCGATGAAGCCGGCGGCGGCCCCGGAATGACGAAGCTTTTGTTGTGTCGGGCTGCATCTGCCGGCGCATGGTTGACGGTTCAATTGGATTTCAACTGCCACGCCGGCTGCACCGCCGCCGCGCGCATGGTGGGGTACAGTCCGGCCAGCATCGTCGCGATGATTGCCACGGCCAGCGTGGTCAGAAACAGCGTCACGTCCAGCCGCGCCAGCGCAGCGATGTCGCGCGGCAGCACCCAGCCCACGCCGGCGATGCCGAGTCCCGTCAACACCAGGCCGAGCGCGCCGCCGGCAAGCCCGACCATGCCGGCCTCGACCAGGAACTGCGTGTAGATCTCGCGACGCGAAGCGCCGAGCGCGCGCCGCACGCCGATCTCGCTGCTGCGGCGCAGGAACTTCGCCAGCAACAAGCCCGCGGTGTTGACCAGGCACACCAGCAGCAGGCCCAGTGCGACGTACAGCGAGATGCGTGTGTCGGGCGGCACCACGTGTGCATGATCGAGCCAGGCCATCAACCCGCGCAGGCGCACGTTGGGGGCCCAGCCGGGATGGCGTTCGCGGGCGAATCCTTCCAGATACGCCTTGTATTCCTGCGCTGCCGACGCGCTGTCGAGTTCGACCATGTATTCGTTCCAGATGCAACTGGAATGCTGCAGGCCGACGAAGCCGGTTTCCTTCGGCGACTCGTAGCAGTTGGTGTTGCCATCGTTGGACATGCTTGCGGCGATCGCCGTATTGAACGGCAGCAGCACGCCTTCGTCCTGCTGCAGGAAACCGCCCGTGTTGACGACGTCGTAAAAGCGCGGCTGCGGATTCCATTCGTCCATCACGCCCACCACGCGGTAATCGTGACCGTCGATGTTGATGGTCTTGCCGACGCTGTCGCCACCGCCGAACACCTTGCGGTTGATCTTGCTGCTGATCACCGCGACCTGCGCGCGATGCTCGTCGTCGGCCGCACTCCAGCCACTGCCGTATTTGAACGGCACGTCGACCATCGGGAAGAACTCGCTGAACACCGCATGCCCGAGCGTGTTGAGGGGGTGCTGGCCGGCCACGGCGGGAACGATGGACGGCGAAATCATGTACATCGCCGACTGCAGCTTGCCGCGATGGTCGCGCATCAGCGCCACGGCATCGCCGTAGCTCAGCGCATCCGGCGGGCCCTTCTCCGGGTCGGGATTGTTCTTCTGCACCGCCGGCCCCCACGCGTCGATCTGCGGCACGTACAGCTTCGATGATTTCCAGGGAATCGGATCGCCCGACACGGCGCGGAACACCGACCATGTCGTCATCGACGCAGCCACGCCAAAGCCGATGGTGATGATCATCAGGCCGGTGAGCGCCTTGTGTCGCTTCAGGCTGCGCAGCGCGAGATCGAGGTAATAGGCGAACATTTTCATTCACTCCGCTTTTGCTCGCCTCTCCACCGGGAGAGGGGCTGGGTGAGGGTTCGGGTCTTGCGCAACCAGCCGCGTAAAACCGGACCCTCATCCGGCCTGCGGGCCACCTTCTCCCGAGGGGGAGAAGGACAAAACATCAAACACTCCTTGTCGCCACGCCCGGCGTCAGCTGTTCGCCGCCGCGCCGCACTGCGCGTCGAACGAGTAGTACGGCGCCACGAAACACGCGAGGCTCACGCCGGCACCGGCCTGAGCCGATTGCGGGGGCGACAGATGACGCAGTTCGCGCAATTGTTCGGCGCTCGGGTGCACGTTGATGACGGGCAGCATCACGGCGCCCTGCAAGGAAGCCGCCGCGGCGGCAGCGCTGGCCACGCCGGACGTCCACGCGTGGAACCACGCAAGCACGGCGCAGTTGATCAGGATGGCGGCGACGATGGCGATGAGTTTCTGGATGTTCATGGTTGCGGTCCTCGATGTACTTCTTGCATCCCCTGTTGCCAATCAGAACGACATCCCCGGCGACCCCTGATCCAACACGAAGGCTTCAGTGCGCGCCGCCCTCGGCCGCCGCCTCGGCGCGCCGGGATTGCGCGTGGAAGCGCGGTTCTTCGGCGATGTCCACGGCCTGGCCGTCGATGACGTGCACGCTGCGTTGCGCGCGCGTGGCGAGTTCCGGGTCGTGGGTGACCATCACGATGGTTGCGCCGCCGCGATGGATCTCTTCCAGCAGTTCCATCACGCTGCGCGCCATCTGGGTGTCCAGGTTGCCAGTGGGCTCGTCCGCCAGCAGCAGGCGCGGCGAACCCGCCAGCGCGCGCGCGATGGCCACGCGCTGTTGCTGCCCACCCGACAATTCGGCGGGGTAATGCTTCATGCGCGAGGCCAGGCCCACGCGCTCCAGCGCGTCCTTGATGCGCTGTTGGCGCTCGGCGGATTTCATGCCGCGGTAGCGCAGCGGCACTTCCACGTTGTCGTGCACGTTGAGATCGGGAATCAGGTTGAAGCTCTGGAATACGAAGCCGATCTTTTCGTTGCGGATTTTCGAGCGCGCGTTGTCGCCGAGGTTGCTGACATCCACGCCGTCCAGCAGGTATTCGCCGCCGGTGAAGCTTTCCAAAAGGCCCGCGATCGTGAGGAACGTGGTCTTGCCGGAGCCCGAGGGCCCCATCACCGCGACGAATTCGCCTTCCTTCACGTCGATGTTGAAGTCGCGCAGCGCGTAGGTTTCCACCACTTCGGTGCGGTAAACCTTGGACAGGTGGGTCATCTTGAGCATTTCAGGTTCCTCGGTGGTGGTGATGCTTGTCTCCCCTCTCCCGTCGGGAGAGGCGGAGCGGAGCGAACGCGCGCGTAGCGCGGAGGGGTGAGGGTTCGGGCGAATTGAAGATTGATCATTTGCACGAACCCTCATCCGCCCTTCGGGCACCTTCTCCCAAAGGGAGAAGGGAAAATCAGAGTCAGTCGCTGATCGCGACTTTTGCCGCTCCGTTGAAATTGCTGGTGCCGGAAATCACGACCTTGTCGCCTTCCTTCAGGCCTTGCAGGATTTCCACCTTGTCGATGGAACTCGGGCCGAGCGTCACCGGTGTCTTGGTGGCGATGCCGTCGCGCACGACATAGGCGTAGCGGCCGCCCGACTCGTCCACGAACGAACCGCGCGCCACGGTCAACACGTTCTCGCGCTTGTCCAGCACGATGCGCACCGACAGCCGCTGGTTCTGGCGCAACTGCTCCGGCTTGTTGCCTTCGAAGCGCACCCGCGCGACCACTTCGCCGTTCACGACTTCGGGCGAAATCGCACTGACCGCACCCTTCCAGTCCTTGCCGTTGCCGCTGATCACCGCCGGCATGCCGGCCGCAAGATCACGCGCGAAACTTTCCGGCACGTTCACCTGCACTTCCAGCGCGGACAAGTCCACGACCGTCAGCAGTTTCGAATCCTTGGGCACGGTCGCGGTCTGCGCGATGAACAGTTGACCGACCTGCCCGTCGACCGGCGAGCGCACGTTCAATTCCTCGACCTGGCGCTTCAGGTCCGCGACCATCAGCTTCTGGCGTTCGTAGGCCAGCTTCTTGGCCTGGATTTCCAGCGCGAGACTGGAATCGTCCATGCCGAGGTTGTCCTGTGCGTGCTTCAGCTGGATCTGCGACTTCTCCAGCGCATCATTGTGGCGGTCCACTTCCAGCTTCGACACCGCGCCCTTGTCAAAGGCTTTCTGATAACGGGCGAGGTCGCGCTTGGCGCTTTGCTCGTCGATCTTGGCGTTCTCGAACGCCTCCTGCAGCTTGGCCCGCTGCTGGTTGGCGTCGATCTTGGCCTGCTGATAGGCCACCTGCATCGCGTCGGCGTTGCTTTCTTCCTGCGCAAGCTTGTTGGTGAGTTCGGGGCTCGCGATCACCGCCAGCACCTGGTTCTTCTTCACCTTGTCGCCCGCGTGCACCTGCAGCACCACCGCGCCGTTCGCGCGGGCGTACAAGGTAGGGCTGACCGCCGCGACCACGCGCCCGTCCGCCGCGATGTCGCGCACGAACGCGCCGCGCTCCACCGTCGCGATCTGCAGGCGCGAGGCGCTCACCGACGAGCCGGCCGAGAACAGCCGCAGCGCGCCGGGCACCAGCCAGACCAGCAGGATCAGCACCGCCAGGCCGATGCCGGCGAAGATCGCCAGCTTCTTCTTGCTGACGCGTTTTTCGATGATGCGGTCCTGCGCGGATGTGTCGCGAATGTTCATGCTTTTTCCGTTCCCTGCCGCAACGTTTCGCCGATGCGGCCTCGCCATCTATTGAGCAAGTGCGATGCCAACCGCGCGGACCGCATTTCGTCTTTGAATTCAGCGATTTGCAAAAATGACGCAGTCGGGAAAGGTGTCCGCGGACAGTTCGCGGACAGTGCGGATAGCCAGACAAAAGAGACAGGGCAGACAGGATCGCCTCCTGCGCGTGCATTCGACGCGCTCGCCCTTCTTTCGAACGGGAAGACAGGCGCGAAAAGTCAGTGCGGCTTTTCCCTCTCCCCTTGGGAGAGGGTGCCCCGCAGGGGCAGGTGAGGGTTCGGGCTCGCGTAATGCCGGACCGTGCGAACCCGGACCCTCACCCGGCGCTTCGCGCCACCCTCTCCCGGAGGGAGAGGGAAACGACAAACTGCGACCCTTTCGCGTTCTGGTGCATCCTTGGTGTCGTGGACGCGCATTCCAACTTCCAGCAGCACGTCGAACCGGACACCATCGCCCGCCTGAAGCGCGGCGACCTGTCCGCCTTCGAAAGCGTGTATCGACAGTTCGAACGGGCGGCGTGGACGCTGGCGTTGCGCCTGACCGGTCGCGCCGACGTCGCGCAGGAAGTGCTGCAGGACGCAATGCTGAAAGCCTTCGAGCGCGCGCGCCAGTACCGCGGCGATGCGCCGTTCGCGGCTTGGCTGCGCAAGCTGGTGGTCAACGAATCGCTGATGCAGCTTCGCCACGACCGACTGCACGTCATCGAAGTGTTCGATGACACGCTGGGCGACGACAGCGCGCCGCAACCCTGGACGTCCGCGGACGCCGCCACGCTGGATCGCGCGTTGAACCGGTTGCCCGACGATGCGCGGGCGGTGCTGTGGCTGTATCACGTCGAAGGCTTCACCCACGTCGAGATCGCCCGCGAGTTCGGGCGTTCCGTGAGTTTTTCCAAATCGCAACTCGCGCGCGCCACCAAACGCCTGCGCGAAATATTGACCCCCAAAGTGGAGGAAACGCCATGCACGATCGGCTCGACCACCACGGCATGAACGACATGAACGATGAAGCCTCGCTGGCCGCGGCGCTGCGCGCATTGCCGGCAAGCGCGCCGCCACAGGAAGCCTGGCGCAACTTGTCGGCGCGAATCGGCCGACGCCGCACCGTGCGCCGGACCGTCTGGTTCACGCTGCCCGCCGCGTTCGCGGCCGGGGTCGCGCTGGCGTTCGCCTGGCCGCACCTGCATCTGCGCGCCCCCTCACCACCGCCCGCGCGCGTCGCGCAGGCGCCATCGAGCGCGAAGCCCGACACCCGGCCCGTATCCGACGTCGCCGCATTGCAGGCCAGTTCGGCGCAATGGCAGAACTGGGTGCAAAGCCTCAGCCACAACGGCGCGCCGCTGGATGGCCGCGCACTCGCCAGCGCGGTGGTGCTGCAGGACCGGATCGGCATGGTCGACCTGCAACTCAGCGCCGCCCGCGACCCCGCCACCGCCGCAGGACTGTGGCAACAGCGCATCACCCTGCTCCAGCAACTCGGCTTGTTGCATTTGCAACCGTACATGGTTGCCGAACAGACACACCCCGCACGCAACCACGTCATTTCCATGTGATCGAGAGAATCGCCATGAAACGAACACTCGCCCTTTGCCTGATGTTGCCCGGTCTGTCGGTGTATTCCGGCGCACTGCTCGCCGCGCCG
>JAICIW010000074.1 GCA_025928735.1 Rhodanobacteraceae bacterium
ACGGGCAGGTCAATGGGTTCGGGCGGCGGCGTGGCGCCATCGACATGGGCGCGCTTAAGGCGCATGGCCCACACCAGCACCTCGGCGACGGCGTTGTACAACGGACCGGGAATTTCCCGGTCGAGATCCACGTGCCGATACAGCGCGCGCGCCAGCGGCGGCGCCTCCAGCAGCGGCACGTGGTGTTCCCTTCCGAGTTCGCGGATGCGCGCGGCGATTTCGCCCGCGCCCTTCGCGACCACGCGCGGCGCGCCCATCTTCTTTTCGTCGTAGCGCAGCGCCACCGCGTAGTGGGTGGGGTTGGTGACGATCACGTCGGCCTCGGGCACTTTGCTCATCATCCGTCCGCGGGCCATCGCCTGCTGCTGCGAACGGATGCGGCCTTTCACGTGCGGATCGCCCTCGGTTTCCTTGTTCTCGCGGCGGACTTCTTCCTTGGTCATCCGCAGCTTCTTGGCGTGGCTGAACAACTGCCACGGCACATCGATCCCCACCACCACCAGCAACGCCAGCACCATCAATCCGCTGGCGCTGGCCGCCAGCTTCAGCGCGTGCGGGATGGCGTGCATCACCGGTTCGCCCATCAGCGCGATCAAGTCACCGCGATGGCGCATCAGGAACCAAACCGCCACGCCGCCGATCAGCAGCGACTTCACGATCGCCTTGCCGAGTTCGGTCCACATCTGGGCGGAAAGCATCCGCTTGAAGCCCTGGATCGGGTTGAGCTTGGAAAATTTCGGCGCCATCGCCTTGCTGGACATCGACCAGCCGCCCAGCAGCAGCGGCGAAATAAGGGCCATCACCACCAATCCGAGCAGCAACGGCGCGATGGCGAGCAGGCTGTGCGAACCGAGCTCGAACACCCGGCTCATCGTGACGTGGAGGTCGAACGCCTGGGTGCGGTCGAACAGGAACGCCTGTTCCATCACCATCGCGAGCTGCCGGGACAGCTTGGAGCCCATCGCCCACAGCCCCAGCAGACCGCCACCCAGCAACAGGAAGGTCGTCAGCTCGCGCGAGCGCGCAACTTGCCCTTCCTCGCGCGCCTTTTCGAGGCGGCGAAGGGTGGCCGGTTCGGTCTTTTCCTGATCGTCGGATTCTTCGGACATGCTGGATGCGGCGCGGGAACGGCAGTTTCTCGACTGCCATTGTCGAGCGTCGGCACCTGCATCCATCCCGCGATAAGGGCGGGATTGGCCCGGCTATTCGGGGGACCGGGGCGCCATCGCTGACGAATGCACCGTCCGGACATCTACCTCCGCCACCCAGGCCAGCAGTTCCGCAACCACGTCGTACAGCCGGTCGGGCACCCGCTGGTCGAGATCGAGCCCCATCAGCAAACCCACCAATTCCGGCGAATCGTGCACGTAGATGCCGTGACGGCGCGCCTCGGCGATCACCTGCTCGGCGAGATCGCCGTAGCCTTTCGCGATCACGCGCGCGGCTTCGCTGCCTCCGGAGCCGGCCAACGCCACCGCCTGGCGTCGTTTTTGCTCAGTCACGGCCGCTCCCCTCCGAAACTTCGTGGGCGCGGATGCGCAACGTCACGTCCTGGAACCCGAGCCCGCCAAGCCGATCGCGCAGCGTGCCGCTGGCGGCGTTCATGCGGTCCGCAACTTCCGGGGCCGCCCGAAGGTCCAGGGCGACACGTTGCACGCCGAGTTGCAGGTTGACCTTCACCTCGCCCAGTCGCGCAAGACGCAAGGTCAGCTGGGTTTGCCAAGGTGCATCGTCATTCTGTCGCGATCGATGTTCTTCACCCGGACCTCCCCGTTCGGGCTGATGCGGCGGCGGCTGCAGCGTGAGCGCCATCAAAGCACCGGCCCACGGTGCGCCTTCCCAGCGCAACACGGGCGCGGCCAGCATGTCCAGCTGGTGCCGCAACAAGCCTTCCAGTGCGGGGTGTACCGGCTGATCGCCGCGTGCGAGCGCCAGCGGCAACGAACCGGATTGCGAGGCTTGGGCCGGAGCATCGGCGTGTCCCCCGGATGCGCCCACCGCGGGTTTTCCGTCGGCGCCATAAGCCGGTGAAGCAACAGCCGCCGCACTCGGCGATGAAGACGCGGGATTGGCGACGGGGACATCCGTCGGTGGTGCACCGGACGCGTTCGGGGGCGCTGCCGAAGACGCCGCGAGTGCGTTGCTTTGCGGTGGCGGCGAGAGCGCTTGCTGCGGCGTGCCGGCACGCCCGCTCCAGAGCATCTGCGGCTCGCGCAACAACTGCGCCAGCGGAAACGTGCCGCCGCGCCAGCGCAGCAGGTGCGCCTCGTAAAACAATCCGCTGGATTCGATGCTGTCGCGCAATCGCGCGGCCAACTGCTCGACATGCATGCGTTCGCGGGTCGTCAGCAGCGGCACCTGCGCGCGGATGGCCGCGGGCGAAGCGGGGAAACGCATCAGGATGTCCGCGATGATGCGGGCGGCCGTGCTGAATCGGGTGGTGACGGCGCCGCCCGGCTCCGGCACGGAGGCCGTGGCGCCGCGCGATGCAGGTTCGACGTTCACCTTGCCGCCGCGGCCGATCGTGGTGCGCGCCGCCGGCAACGGACGCGGGTCCAGTCGCGAGTCGCTGTGCGCGGATTGCGGCGGCAAGCCCGCGCGCGGGGGCGCGATCAATTGATCGGGCAGCGGCCGATCCACCGGTGTATCGCGTCGGCCCAATACCTGGTGCAACAAGGTGTCGAGGATCGGCGTGATACCACTCACGATGGCCTTTACTCGTCGAGGCGCTGGCTATGCACCGGTCAGGTCGTGCCGTAGGCCTGCGACAGTGCGCGCTCGCGGCGCGACAAGGCCATCAGGCGGGAAAGCTCTTCGCGATGTTCCAGCAGGTGGGTCCGGATTTCCAGATCGTAATCGAGCGTGCGCTCCAGCACCCGGTATTTGGCGCTGCGCTCATGCTCGTCCAGTTCGCAATCCTTTTCCATGTCGGCGAGCGCCGCCACGGCATTCACGTATTCCTCGCCCTCGCAGATCATGGCTTCCCAATCCTGCGCCCGGGCCAGCGCGACCATGCGCGAAGCCTTGCTTTCCAGTTCGCGATAAACGCCGATGATCTTGCGACCGCACTTGGTCATGGTTGTGTATTCCGCAATCATGTCGAAGGATGGCCCGCACGGGGCCCGATATCACGCCAGGCGGAGCCGATTTCCTCGAGCAGTTGCCCGGCTTCGTCGAGGGCCGCCTTGTCGTTGTCGAGATTGGCGCTCAAAAGGCGCCGCGCGATGTACTCGTAAAGGGCCGCCAGCCGCTGAGCCAGTTCGCCGCCGCGCTGCACGTCGAGCGCCGCCAGGAGGCCGTTGTTGACGATGTCGAGCGCGCGCGAAATGGCTTCGCCCTTGCGCGCGGTGTGCCCGGCCTGCATGTGCATGCCCGCCATGCGGATCGCCACGCCGGCGCCGTCGAACAACATGTTGATCAACTGGTGCGGAGAGGCCGTCAAGACGCTGCTCTCCACCCCAACGCTGGCGTACGCGCCAGCACCTGTCCTGGGGCTCATCGGTCACACTCCTCGCGGCGCTGCCTGCATCACTTGCCGCTTGTCGTCATCTTGCTCATCGCATCGAATTGCTGCGTGAGGTAGCTGCTGGTGGAATTCATCTGCGCGATCATGGCGTCCAGCTGGGTGAACTGCTGCTTGTACATGGCCATCGTCGCGTCGATCTGTTGCTGGGTCTGGGTGTACTGGTCATTCAGCTGACTGACGCTCTGGTTGAGACTGTCGGTGGCACTGCCGATCAGGCCCGTGCTGCTGGTCATGTTGCCGATCATCGTGTCGAGCTGGTCGGCGATGCCGTCGGTCGTCCCGCCACCCGCGAAGAACTGCGTCACCGCGCCGAGGTCGTTGTTGACGGCACTGCCGAGCTTGTCGTCGTCGATCTGCAGCGTGCCATCCAGTTGCAGTGTCACGCCGACATCACTCAGCACCTTGAATGCGCCGCCGTTGTCGACCTCGCCGCCCAGCACGCTGCGCAGCTGCGATTGCACCGACCGCACCGTGCTGTCGCCGAGCAGGGCGCCGGCGGTCTGCGTGGTTGCGTCGTAACTGGTCAGGCCACCGAGCGTCTTGATGAGGCCGTTGTAGGCGTCGACGAACTTCTTCACGCTGCCGGTGATCGCGTCGTTGTCACGCGTCACCTGCAAGGTGGAATCGCCGACCCCCGTGATGTTGAGCGTCACGCCCTGGATCGCGTCTTCGACCGTGTTGTGTGCACTCTGCACGGCGATGCCGTTGATGGTCAGGCTTGCGTCCTGGCCGGCCTGCTGGGTGGCTGCATCCAGTTGCAGGCTGCTGCCGAGGTTCCCGGTGAACTGGACGCTGCTGACCGAAGCCGCGCTGCCGGTGTCAGCTGCCTGCAGTACCAATCGATACGGCTGTCCACTGCCATCGTTGATCAACGAAGCGCGCACCGGGCCGTTCTGGGCATTGATCGCGTCACGTACAGCTTGGAGACTGCTGCTGCCCGCGCTGATCGCGACGCTCATCGTGCTGCCGTTGGCCAGGGTGAAGTCCACCGAGCCGTCGCCGAGGTTGGTCGTGCTGTCGGCAACGCCGAGCGTGGCCACGCTGGAAGCCTGCGCCCGCTGGGCCACATGGATCTGGTAATCGCCCGGCGGGGTGTCATTGGTGGTGGTGGCGGTCAGCGCGGTGCCTGAAACGGTGTTCTTCACCGTTTGGAACGCAGTCGGATCAGCCAGCGCGTGGATCGTATCCTGCAGGCTGGAGAGCGCGCTCTTCAGGCTGCCGAACGCCGAGATCTTGGTCTCATAGCTCGTCTTCTGGGTGGTGATCGGCGTCAGCTTCTGGTTCTCGCCCTGCTGAAGCTGGTCCAGCAGGCCGTTCAGGTCGAGACCCGAGCCCACTCCAAGCGCTGTGATTGACGTCATACCGGCGAACTCCTTCACCCTTCTGCAGGTTGCCCGCTGCCGACGCACCTCCCGGTGCAGTGGCCAGCGGACCATATTGTGGTCGCATCGTGGAGGGCGCCAGCCGCGGAAAAAGCCGCTTCAAGCCCCTCTATTCCGCAATATCGGCCCGTGTGGCCAGGCCTTTAGCGTGAATGTGTTCAGAAACCCAGTTCATCGAGCAGCGCGTCGACCTGGTCCTGGCTGCTGACCACGCCATCGGCTTCGGTGTTGATCTGCGGACCGTTGGTAAGCGCGCCCGCCTCCTCCACCACGCCGGGGAGCCAGCGCCCTTCCAGCCGGTGCCGCATTTCTTCGCGCTCGCCGCCTTCGGGCACGCTGTCCAGCAGCACCTGGAACAAATGTCGTTCGACTTCGTGGATCACGTCCATCATCTTCTTGATGACCTGGCCCGTCAGGTCCTGGAAATCCTGCGCCATCGTGATTTCCAGCAGTTCCGCATTGATCTTCTGCGTCACCGCGGGGACGTTCTGCAGGTAGCCACGGGTAAGCTTGACCAGGTCGCGGGCCTCATCCAGTCCCACCGGATGCTCGAACCATGCCTGCCATTTCGCGTCCAGCGCTTCGGCGTCGCAGCCGAGTTGTGCCTGCAGCGGCTGCGCGCGATCGATCGCGTTCAGCGAACGCTCGGCCGCCTGCTCGGTCATTTTCGCGACGTAGTTGAGCCGGTCGCGCGCGTCGGGAATCGCCACCGCGGCTTTTTCGATTTCCTTGTTGAGGCCGAGTTCGCGCATGCTTTGCCGCAACATGCGGGTGAGCTGGCCGATGCGGCGCACCAGTTCGTCGCCGTCCGTCGTGCCCGGAATCTGGGCCACCTGAGCGTTGCCTTGCATAGTCGTTCCCCTGTCAGGCTGGATGCACGCGGGTCAATGGCCCAGCTTCTCGAAAATCTTGCCGATTTTTTCTTCCAGCGTGGCGGCGGTGAACGGCTTGACGATGTAGCCGTTGGCGCCGGCCTTGGCCGCGGCGATGATGTTCTCCTTCTTCGCTTCGGCCGTGATCATCAACACCGGCGTCGAACCGAGATTGCCGTCGGCACGGATCTGCTTGAGCATGTCCAACCCGTCGACGTTGGGCATGTTCCAGTCCGAAATCACGAACTGGAAACCGCCGGACTTCAGCTTGCCAAGCGCATCCTGCCCGTCCTCCGCTTCATCCACGTTGTTGAAGCCCAGTTCCTTGAGCAGGCTGCGGACGATGCGCCGCATCGTGGGGAAGTCGTCGACTACCAGGACGTTCATGCTTTTGTCGATCATGGCTTGCTCTCGCGTTTGCGGCCGAACCGGAGCGCCACGGCGGCGCCCGGACGGGTCATCAGAATTCTTCCCAGCTTTCGTCGGCGGTGGCCGCTTCGGGACGTGGGGACCTGGTTGCACGGCGGGATTGCGGCTGCGTGGCGAGACGCTTGATCCGCTGCGTCATCGCCGAAACATCATTGCCGGAAGGCGACGCGGCGGCCGCAACGCTTTCGCGCGTTGCGTCACCCTGCTGCACGGAGCCCGGCAGGCGGAACACCGCCACCGACGTTTCCAGCCGGCGCGCCTGTTCTTCCAGCGAGGCGGCCGCGGCGGTGATCTGCTCGACCAGCGCGGCGTTCTGCTGGGTGACCTCGTCCATCTGGCTGACGGCCTGGTTGATCTGCTCGATGCCGCTCGACTGTTCCTGCGAAGCGGCCGAGATTTCATCCATGATGTCGGTAACGCGTTTCACTGCGGTCACCACCTCGCGCATGGTGTGGCCAGCCTGCTCCACCAGCGCGGAACCTTCGCTGACCTGCCGGGTGGAGCCTTCGATCAACTGCTTGATTTCGCGCGCGGCATCGGCGCTGCGCCCGGCGAGGTTGCGCACCTCGCCCGCGACCACCGCGAAGCCGCGTCCCTGCTCGCCCGCGCGCGCGGCTTCCACCGACGCGTTGAGCGCAAGAATGTTGGTCTGGAACGCGATCGAATCGATCATGCCGGTGATTTCGGCAACCCTCTTCGAACTGTCGGAAATGCCGCGCATGGTGGCGGTGACCTTGTCCATCACTTCGCCGCCGTGACTGGCCGTGGACGACGCATCGTTGGCGAGGCTGCTGGCCTGGCGCGCGTTGTCGGCGTTCTGCTTCACGGTGGCCGTGATCTCTTCCATGCTGGTGGCGGTTTCTTCCAGCGAGGCGGCCTGTTCCTCGGTGCGCGCGGAAAGATCGGTGTTGCCGCGCGAGATTTCCGTCGACCCGACATAGATCGAATTGCTGCTGCCGCGCGCCTCGCCCACCATCTTGCCGAGGCTCTGTTGCATGCGGCGCATCGCGGCGAACAGCCGGCTGATTTCGTTGTCACCCGTCACGCCGATGTGTTCGGAAAGATCGGCGCGTGCGATCGCGTCCAGCCGCTTGACGGCGCCGGTCAGCGGAAGCACCACCAGCCTGCGCAGGCCCCTGTACACGGCCACCAGCAACACCAGCGTGACCAGGCCCAACCCGATGTACACGCGCTTGAACACGCTGTCGGTATTTTCGAAGTCCCTGACGATCCCGGTGTTGTGCACATTGGCGTAGTGCGCCAGGGCGGCAAGGCTGTCGTGGAACTGGCGGGAGGGCGCCACGAGCTGTTCATTGAGGGCGTTGAAGGCGTTGAGATCGCCCTTCTCGATCGCGTCCTTCTGGCCGCGGATCAGCTTGATCAGATCCGTGGCACTGCCGCTGATCGCCTGAGCCAGCTTCTGCTGTTCCGGATCCTTCTGCACGGCATTGAACTTCTGCAGCAGCTCGTCCATTCCGTCCAGCGTGTTGGCGACTGCGCCCAGTTCGGCGCGATCCGGTTGCCGGTGGGCGAGCACGTCGTCCAGCATGCCCGCGACCCGGGAACGCACGTAACTTTGCTCGTTGTTGATCTCGTTGACGAGGTTGAGCTGGTCGATGTTGACGTTCTTGATCGTGAGCAGGTAGCCGTCCATCTTCTGGCCCGCCTGCAGGCCGAGGCCGATGGCCGTGGCGATCACCACCGTGAAGATGGCAAGCACCGCCAGCATCCCCGTGTTGATCTTCATGTTGTGTATCGCTTGCATGTTCGTGTCTCTCTGAAAAGCCGTCTGTGGGCGCGCGTGGCGCGCGCGAACCGTTTGCTACACCCGTTGTGCGCGTCCGGAGGCCGCGGCCAGCGCCATCAGCCTCGGGGCGATGTCTTCAAGTCCCAACACTTCGCCGGCGCCGCCCACCGCGATCGCTTCGCGCGGCATCCCGAACACCAGCGAGGTTTCTTCGTCCTGCGCCAAGGTCATCGCGCCCGCTTCGCGCATCGCGCGCAGGCCGAGCGCGCCGTCCTTGCCCATGCCCGTCAGCAACACGCCGATCGCGTTGCGGCCGGCCTGCTCCGCCGCCGAGTGGAACAACACGTCGACCGACGGTTTGTGGCGATTCACCGGCGCGCTCGAATCCAGCGCCACCACGTAGTTGGCGCCGCTGCGCGCCAGCTTCAGATGGCGATCGCCGGGGGCGATGTAGGTGTGCCCCGGCAGGATTCGTTCGCCGTCTTCCGCTTCCTTCACCGCGACGCGGCACAGTCGATTCAGGCGCTGCGCGAACGAATTGGTGAAACCCGCCGGCATGTGTTGCGCGATCAGGATCGCCGGACTGTTCGGCGGCAGCGGTTC
>JAICIW010000026.1 GCA_025928735.1 Rhodanobacteraceae bacterium
GCGCCGAAATAGAAGTCACTGATGCCCACCGTCTTCTGGAAAATCGTGTCGTTCGGCTCGCGCGTGATCGCCATCAGCACCGACTGGTTGTGGCGGACGTAATTGCGCCCGACCTGGTCGGAACCATTGGCGAGCCCGTGGGGATGCTTGTCGTTGGCCGAGCGCAGCAGCAACAAGGCGGAGGACAGCGCGCCGCACGCGACCACCACGATGTCGGCGGAATACGTTTCCTTCGCGCCGTCGCGTTCCACCTGCACGGCATTGACGACGCGGCCCGATGCATCGGTGTCCAGCCGCGAAACGTATGCGCCGGTCATCAGCGTCACGTTCGGGTGCACGGCCAGCATCGGATTGACGCAGATGATTTCGGCGTCGGCCTTGCCATTGGTCGGGCACGGATACCCGTCGAACGCTCCGCAGCGGATGCACGGGCTGTGGCGTGCGACCATGCCGCCGGTTTCGTCCAGCAGGATGCCGAGTGGCAAGTGGAACGGGTGCAGGCCCTGGCGCGTGAAGACATCGGACAATTGCTGCATCCGCGGTTCGTGCGCGACCGGCGGAAACGGATACGGCGTGTCGCGGCTCGGCTCGGTCGGGTCCTCGCCGGCTGCACCGTGCACATGAAAGAGCTTTTCCGCTTCGTCGTAATACGGCGCGAACACGTCGTACTTCAGAGGCCACTCGGGCGAGACGCCGTCGGCGTGTCGGATTTCCCCGAAATCGCGTTCGCGCAGGCGGAACAAGGCCGCGCCGTACATCTTGGAATTGCCGCCCACGAAATGGTGCAGGCCGGGATGAAAAGCCGTGCCGTGTTTGTCGTACCAGGTCTCGTCGGCCTGATAAATGTTGTCGATGAAGACCGACTTCGGGCTCCAGTTGTCGGGCGAACGCTTGAGCCAGTCCCCACGTTCCAGCATCAAGATCTTCCTGCCCGATGGCGCCAGCCGTTGCGCCAGCGCGGCGCCGCCCGGACCCGAGCCGATCACGATCAAGTCGAAGTGGTTGTCAGCCATCCCTTGTCCGGTGGTGCGCGACGAAAGGCTCGTGTTGTACACGACGCGGCGTTTAGTCGAGGTCAACGCGGGCGCATTTGGTGACGCATCGCCGGGACGCTATACTTGCGCGGATATGCGGCGGCCACGGGGGCCCGGGGACGCCGTTCGCCTTCCAACCGGAGTTCGCAAGTGAGCACGCATCTCACCCCATCCGATCGTACCTTCATGAAGCATTTCGCGATCATGATCGCCATGCTCGCGAGCCTCGCGGTGGTGTTGATCATCATCGGCGCGATCGTGTGGACGACCTTGCCGAGAGAGAGCAATCAGCGGGAAGTGCAGCAAGCGGGCGAGCGCATCAGTCCGGTCAGTGCGGTCTACGCGGGCAACACCGGACGCGCCGCGATGGAAGCCGCCAAGGCCGCTGCGACCCAAGCTGCCGCCTCACAGGTCGCCTATGGTGGTACCACCGACGGCAAGGCGATCTTCGATCATCTGTGCACCACCTGTCATTCGACCGGCGCCGCGGGCGCCCCGAAGGTCAGCGACAAGGCCGCGTGGGCGCCGCGCATCAAGGAAGGCATCGACACGCTGGTCAAGCATGCGATCGATGGCTACACCGGTCCCGATGGCAACCACATGCCCGCCAAGGGCGGCAATCCGGCGCTCTCCGACGCGCAGGTGGAAGCCACGGTGAAGTGGATGGTGTCGCAAGTGAAATGACACGCACCTGTGCGATGCCGGTGGCATCGCGCGTGGCATGTCGGCTGGTCATGGATGACCGGCGGCGTTCGCTTCAGGGACGCATGCTCGCCGTGTCCCTTCAACCCGCGATGTAGCGCTGCAGGTGGTCGATTTCCGCCGCCTGGTCATCGATCACCGCCTTCACCAGATCGCCGATCGACACGATCCCGATCAGCCGGTTGCCTTCGACCGCCGGCAGATGGCGAACCCGCAGCTCCGTGCACAGGCGCATGCATTCGTCCACCGTGGTGCCAAGCGAAACCGTGGTGGGCGCGGGTGTCATGATTTCCGACACCGGCGTTTCCCGCGAAGAGCGGCCTTTCAGGATTACCTTCCGCGCATAGTCGCGTTCGGTGACGATGCCGGCGAGGGTCTCGCCCCGCATCACCGGCAGCGCGCCAACGCGGCGCTCCGCCATCAGCCGGATTGCATCCAGTACCGGCGCTTCCGGCGTGATGGTGTAAACCTCGCCGCCCTTTTCTTCCAGTAAATGCCTGACCTGTCGCATGGCCGCGTTCTCGGGATTGCGGAAGGTCGTTCGATTCTAGCGCTTGTGACGCGCCCCGGCGGAACGCGGATCCCGGCCTTCATGGCACCGTCAGGCACGATGGGGTGCGGGCGTCACGCGGCGAAATTGGGTGCGGCGTCGCCGATCCAGGTGTCGACCGGTTGTGCCTTCGCGTACAGGAAGCCCTGCACGTGCCGGCAGCCGAGCTGGCGCAGCATGTCACGCTGCAGCGGAGTTTCGACGCCCTCGGCGATCACCTCGATCGAGAGCGTTTCCGCCATCGCGAGGATCGCGCGAATCACGGCGTCGCTGCTGCCTTCCTCGCCCGCGCTGAGGTTGGCAACAAACGAACGGTCGATCTTGAGCGTCTGCAGCGGATATTGGTGCAGATACGACAGCGACGAATAACCGGTGCCGAAATCGTCCAGCGAGATGCTGATGCCGGCGTCGCGGAAAACCTGCAGGATGCGTTTCACCGCGGGCGTGTTTTCCAGCAGCGCGCGCTCGGTTACCTCGACGCGCAGGCGTGAGGCCGGCACGTTGTATTCGGCCAGCAAGCCCAGCAGGCGCTGGTCGAAGCGCGGACTGCTGAAATGGCCCGCGGAAAGATTGATCGCTACGAAGGCGTCGTTGCTCCCGGTCAGTGCGTTGGCGTCGCGGCAGACCTGGGTGAAGATTTGCCAGTCGATGGTTTCCGACGTGCCGGTGTCTTCGGCCACGTTGAGAAAGGCCCCCGGCAACAGTACGCCGCGCTGCGGATGACGCCAGCGCATCAATGCCTCGTAGCCGACCACGTCGCCGTTCTCGATGTCGACCACGGGTTGGTAGTACGGCACGAATTCGTGACGCGTCAGTCCGCGCCGCAGGTCGTTTTCGACTTCCAGCAGCGATACCGCTTCCTTTCGGAGGTCGTCGTCGAACACCGCGAAGCGGTGGCGGCCCGCGGCTTTGGCGCGGTACATCGCGGAATCCGCGTCGCGCAGCAGTTCGTCGGGATTCTGGTAGTGCGGCGCCGCCAGCGCGATGCCCACCGAGGTGGAAGTGAAGAGTTCCTTGGCGGCCAACCGGAACGGCGCATTTAGATCGTTGATGATCCGTTCGGCGATCTGGCAGGCGCGCATGGCGTCTTGGACGCCTTCCAGCAGCACCGCGAATTCATCGCCGCCCAGGCGCGCGACCACGTCCTCGGATTTCAGGCAGTCGCGGATGCGGTTGCCGACCTGCATCAGCAGATCGTCGCCGACCAGGTGGCCGACCGAATCGTTGATCACCTTGAACCGGTCGAGATCCATGAACAGCACCGCGAAGCTCTGGTTCGGGTCGGCGTGATAGCGCGCCAGCGCGAGTTCCAGCCGCTGCATCAGCAGAGAGCGGTTGGGCAATCCCGTCAGCGAATCGTGCAGCGTCTCGTATTTCAGCCGCGCTTCGACGCGTTCGCGCTCGGTGATCTGCGAGCGCAGGTCGCGATTGGCCAGCGCCAGTGCGCGTGTGCGCTCGTCGACGCGGTTTTCGAGCTGTGCGTACGCACGCCGCAGTGAATCCTTGGCGCGTATGCGCTCCAGCGCATTGGCGATGTGGTAGGAAACGAAGGTCAGCAGTTCCTGGTCGCGCAGGCTGTAGTGGTATTCGGGTGAATAGCTTTGCACCACCAGGACGCCGACGGCGTGTTCGGCGCAGATCAGCGGGACGCCCAGCCAGCATTCCGCCATCGAGCCGTAATGCCCCACCGCGCCCGCGGCGCGCAATCGCGTGATTTCGGATTTGTCCGCCAGCAGGGGTGCGCCGTGCAGCAAGACGTATTCGGTGAGTCCGTTCGCCAGCTTGCGGGCCGGATTTTCGCGATCGCACTCGTCCACCGAGTACGGAAACCCGAGTTCCGCGCCGTCCTCGGAAACGAGCGCGATGCAGAAGTTGCGTGCGTTGATCAGGTCATCCACGATGCGGTGGATGGACGCATAGAACTCTTCGAGCTGATCGGTGCTGCTGGCCAGCTCGGCGATCCGGAACAGCGCCGCCTGCAGGCGCTCGCCGCGCTGCCGTTCCAGCACTTCCTGCTGCAGCACGTCGTTGGCCTCGCTGAGCGCGAGGGTGCGCTCCTCGACCCGGCGTTCCAGATCGACGTGCGCCAGGCGGCGCGCCAGCGCGGTCTGGATGTGCTGGGCCACGTAGATGAGCAGGGCTTTGTCCTGCTCGTCGTAATGGTGGGTCTTGTCGTAACTTTGCACCACCACGCAACCGGCCACTTCGTTGCCGTGCAGCAGGGGCGCACCCAGCCAGTCTTCGAACGCGGCGCCGACGATGTGGAACGGCCCGTTGACCTGTCGGGGCATCGCATCCGGCGAACCCATCAGCGGCTTGCCCTCGCGGATCACGTACCACGTCGGGCCATGGCTGATATCCGTCATCGGGAGATCGCTGTCCGGAAACGGGAGCTCCGGGTCGACCGCATCCGCATAGTAAGGAAACCGCACGGTATCCCGCTTCGCGTCATACAGGACGATGTAGAAGTTCTCGGCGTACATCAGCGACGCGACGATCTCGTGCAAGGCCCGGAACATCGAGGTGAGATCGGTGCCGGCGGCGCTGGCCTGGTCGGCGATCGCATACAGCGCGCGTTGCAGGCGTTCGGATTTGCCGAGTTGTTCGACCGATTCCGCGAGCGCGGTGCGCTGGTCGAGGGCGTCGACGCGTGCGGCGATCAGTTCGGCGGCGGCGTCGAGCAAGGCCGCGTCGCCGTGCCCGGGGGGCGGGGTGACGACCAGAACTTCGCGCCGGGAAAGCGTAATCTGCAGCGGACCACTGTCGATGTGCGCCGAGGGCCGCACGTCGTGCCGATCGCGGCGTTCGATCACGGCACCCGTAATCAGGGCTGTCAGCAATGCACTCGCGGTCGCCACCACCGAGTCAAGGTCCGGCGCGGCCCACAGGTTGCCGCTGGCCTGCAGCAGCGCGGTGGCGGGGGGCGCCGTTTGGCCTGCCGGGATGCTTCTGGGCAGAAGATGAACATTCGCGGCCATGGCCGACCCCTTTCGACGACTGGATGGTGCTCCTGATCGATATCGGCACAAACCGCGCCAGGTTGCGCCCTTTTTTGTGATCTTTGGTTACAGGTTCGCACCGGAAACTTGATCGGGGTCAAGATTCCGCGATTCGACCCATCATCGCGGGTCGCGTGTCGGCGCAACCCGCGGCCGTTTCGGGTGCGGGTCGAGAACGTAGGACACCCCGCCCAATTGCCGCATCTGCTGCTGGATCCATGCTGCGCGACGCTGGATGTACGGCGATGGCCGGTCGGCGTGCCAGTCGCGCGGATTGGGCAACACCGCCGCGAGCAATGCGGCCTGATGGGTGGTCAGGCGCGACGCGGGTTGGTGGAAGAAGGCTTGCGAGGCGGCTTCGACTCCGTAAACCCCGTCGCCAAGTTCGGCGATATTGGCGTATACCTCAAGCACCCGGTGCTTGGGCCAGGTGATGTCAATCAGCACCGTGAACCACGCTTCCAGGCCCTTGCGGAAGAAGCCGCCGCCGCTCCACAGGAACAGGTTGCGCGCGGTTTGTTGGGTGATCGTGCTGGCGCCACGCAGGCGGCCCCCGGCCTCGGCTTCGTCGATGGCCGAACGGATCGATGGAATGTCGAAGCCATGGTTGAACGGGAAAGTCTGGTCTTCGCTGGCCACCATCGCCAGCGGCGCGACCGGCGCGATCCGCTTCCACGGCACCCACTCGTAGTGCAGGGTAAAACGATGGTTGCCCTGCCACGCCTGGGAAACCCGTCGTTCCAGCATGTAGGCGCTGGTGACCGGCGGCACGAAGCGCAGGATCAGCACCGGCAGCCATGTCGCCGCGATGAACGCCACGACCAGCCACAACAGCCGCCGCAGCCATCGACGCACGAACGGGCGCCGCGCACCGCGGACGCCGGCGGCGAAACCGGTCATGCCGGCGTCATTCCGTCAAAGGAGGGGGCACCGTGCTGCCGACCCAGACTTCCAGGGGTTGCGCCGGCGCGTACAGAAAGCCCTGCGCGTAGCGACAGCCCATTTTCAGCAGCAGGTCGCGCTGCTCCACCGTTTCCACGCCCTCGGCGATCACCTGCATTGACAGCAGGCGCGACATCGCGATGATGGTGCGGATCACCGCGTCGCTGCTGCCTTCGCCTTCCGCGGTCAGGCTGGTGATGAACGAGCGGTCGATCTTCAACGCCTGCACCGGGTACTGGTGCAGGTAGGACAGCGATGAATAGCCGGTGCCGAAGTCGTCCAGCGCGATCCCGATGCCGGCGCCGCGCAGTGTCTGCAGTATGCGCTTGGCTTCGGGCGGATTCTCCAGCATCGCGCGTTCGGTGACCTCGACCCGCAGGTTGGAAGGCGACATGTCGTGGTCGGCCAGCAACCGCAGCAGGCGGCGATCGAGATCGGGGTTGCGGAAATGGCGGGCCGACAGGTTGATGCCAACGAAAAGATCGCGGCCTCCGATGAGGGCCGCGGCGCCGCGGCACACTTGCTCGAAGATCTGCCAGTCCATGGTTTCCGAAGCGCCCGTGTCTTCGGCGACACTCAGGAATTCGCCCGGCAGCAACAGGCCACGCTGCGGATGACGCCAGCGCATCAACGCTTCGTAACCCGCGACGCTGCCGTCCGCGAGATTCACCACCGGCTGGTAGTAAGCCACGAACTCATCGCGCGTCAGGCCGCGGCGCAAATCGTTTTCCACTTCCAGCAGCGAGACCGCTTCGCGGCGAAGGCCTTCGTCGAACACTGCATAGCGATGGCGGCCATCGGCCTTGGCGCGGTACATCGCCGAATCCGCGTCGCGCAGCAACTCCTCGGGATGCTTGTAATGCTCGGCTGCCAACGCGATACCGACCGAGGTTGACGTGAACAGCTCTTTCGCCGCGAGGCGGAACGGCGCGTTCAAATCATCGATGATGCGCTTGGCGATCCGGCAGGCCTTGTCCGCGTCGGTGATGCCTTCCAGCAGCACGCCGAATTCATCGCCGCCGAGGCGCGCCACCACGTCTTCGGATTTGAGGCAGGCACGGATGCGGCCGCCGGCCTGGAACAGCAGGTCGTCGCCGATCAGATGTCCGACCGAATCGTTGATGACTTTGAATCGGTCAAGGTCCATGAACAGCACCGCGAAACCGTTGCCCGGTTCGGAATGGAAACGCTCCAGCGCGTGCTCCAGCCGCTGCATCAGCAGGCTGCGGTTGGGCAGACCGGTCAGCGAGTCGTGCAAGGTTTCGTATTTCAGGCGCGCCTCGATGCGTTCGCGCTCGGCGATCTGCGCGCGGAGATCGCGATTGGCCAGCGCCAGCGCGCGCGTGCGTTCGCCGACACGGTGTTCGAGGTTGGAATAGGCGCGCCGCAGCGTTTCGGCGGCGCGCACGCGTTCCAGCGCGTTCGCGATGTGGTAGGACACGAACGTGAGCAGTTCCTGATCGCGCAGGCTGTAGTGGTGTTCCGGCGTGTAACTTTGCACCACCAGCACGCCCACGGTGTGTTCGGCGCACACCAGCGGCACGCCCAGCCAGCACACCGAATCGGTGCCGTGTTGCGCCACTTCGCCGCTGACGCGCAAGCGTTCGATTTCGGGGGCGTTCGCGAGCAGCGCGGTGCTGTGCCGCAGCACATATTCGGTCAGGCCGTTCGCGAGTTTGCGCGGCAGGCGTCTCTGGTCGCGTTCGTCTACCGAGTAGGGAAAGGTGAGTTCGGCGCTGTCCTCGGACAGCAGCGCGATATAGAAGTTGCGCGCGTACAGCAGACCGCCGACCACGCGATGCACCGCGGCATAGAAGTTGTCGATACTGTCGGTGGTGGTGGCCAGTTCCGCGATCCGGAACAGTGCGGCCTGCAAGCGCTCGCCGCGCTGGCGTTCCAGCACCTGTTGCTGCAGCACGCGGTTGGCATCGCGAAGCGCTTCGGTCCGTTCGCCCACACGGTGTTCCAGTTCGGCGTGCGCGAGGCGGCGTTCCAGCGCGGTCTGGATGTGCTGCGCCACGTAGATCAGCAGGGCCTTGTCCTGCTCGTCGTAGTGGTGCGCGTCGTCGTAGCTCTGCACGACCACGCAGCCGACCACTTCGCTTCCGCGCAGCAACGGCACTCCGAGCCAGTCCACGCAATCGGTGCCGGAACTGTGGAACGGTCCGCTCACCTGAAGCTTCAGTGTTTCCAGCGAGCCCATCAGCGGCTTGCCGTCGCGGATCACGTACCAGGTGGGTCCGCGTTCGATCTCTCCCATCGACATGTCGTGGTGCGGGTCCGGAATACTCGGATCCGCCACGTCCGCGTAATAGGGGAACCGTACGCTGTCGCGGGAAGCGTCGTACAACGTCACGAAGAAATTCTGCGCGTACATCAAGGTGCCGACGATCTGGTGCAGCGCCCCGAACATCGTTGTGATGTCGGCACCGGCCGCGCTTGCCTGATCGGCGATGGCGTACAGCGCGCGCTGCAATTTCTCGGCACGGCCGAGTTGTTCGACCGATTCCGCCATCGCGGTCTGTCGGCCGAGTGCGCCGACCCGCGCGCCGATCAGGTCGGCTGCGGCTTGCAGTACGGCGCCGGTCTCTGGAGAGCCGTTGGCGGTCAGGACCAGTGTTTCGCGATCGGAAAGCGGCACCTGCACCCGATGATCGGGCGGTGCCCCGAGTCCATCACCGTCGCTGCCAGCGCAGCGCTGTACGGCCGCGCCCGGTACAAGATCGGCGAGCAACGCGCGCGCGGTCGCAACCACCTGGTCCAGGCTTCCCGCCGCCCAGAGCGCCCCGCTGGCCCGCAACGAGGCGGCCGCGACGGGCGACGGACTAGCCGGAGTGGCCAGATGGTGAACGTTGCCTGCCATGAATGGTCCAACCCCCTGCATTGGTGTGAGTGTAACGTCAGTCGCACGGGGAAGCGCGTGTGCGAGATCAGAAATGCTCGTCCCGTAACGGATTCCGCGGCCGCAAACGGCGAAAATGGTGCCGCGGCCACGCTCGCATTGAAGGAAAGGAATGCAGCACCGACCAGTCCAGCAATTGTTAGCAAAATGTAATTTGGTGGCGTACAATCACACCCAAAGTCGGTACGGTTTGGCCGTGCCGGGTGATGCCTTGGGAATTCACTGATCCGGACCTTTCAGATGCGTCGATGCTTGGCCAACGTAATGCTCGCCGGCTTGGGCATGGCCCTGCCAGTGTGGGCGTTCGGCCAGACGACGACCATGCCGGTGATTCCGGCGGTGCAACAGCCTGTGCACGCCAAGAAAGACACCGTGACGAAGGACACCGCGACGGCGCCGGTCTGGCAGCGTGACGGCAACATCCTTTCGGTGACGGCCGGCGGCCACGCCGCACCCACCATACCCACCGCGACGCCGCTGGACGGCCAAACCCATTCCGCCGGCGCAGGGGTGCATCTCTCCACCAAGCCGGGCATCACGGCCCACGCCAATGTCCGTGAAATCCGCTGGGCGCCACTGGCGCCGGTGTGCGCGGCAACGCTGTCCAGTGCGCCGTTGAATCCCGTATGCGTCAGTCCGCTGGTCGATGGCGTGCAACGCGGCGAGGTGGGAGCCGGGTTTGCCGGTCCCGGCGGCAAATTCGATGTTTCCGTGGGGCAATCGCACAGCGCGTCCGCGACTTCGCCTGCGCTGGATCGTCGTGCGGCTCTGCCGCGGGTGCTGCCCGCCGAGGGCGGCGCGGACGTTGCGGCGCCGTTGTGGTTCCGCAACAGCACGGCCACCAGCATCAGCGCGAAAGGCCAACTCGATGTGGCGCCGAACACCAGCCTCGATCTCGGGGCCAGCGTCGGTCACGTGAGATTCCTGCCCGGATCGGGCCTGGCCGCCGATGACACGGTCGACCAGACCACGCTCAGCCTCGGCATTCGCCACGGCGCGGTGCGCGGGTCCATCGTCGGCCATGTCCTGGAACCCAATCTGCCCGGCGCCGCGCTGGACCAGAACCAGCGCTGGAGTGGCATCGATCTTGGCATCAGCGTGCGCCTGCCGTGGCGCGGGGAGCTGAATTTCGGCGCGCAGAACGTGTGGAGTTCCGGCCGCTCGCCGCTGCTGTTCGGCCCCGGCACCGCCGCCCCCGATCAGGGGCGCGTGCCTTACGTGCAATACCATCAGGATCTGTAGGGAACTCGATCTGTCTGTAAGGACTGGTCGCGGCCGCACCAGTTGTGCGTGGCTTCGCTTCCCGGTTACCCGAAACTGACGAGTTGAGCGTTCCACGCCGATCAGGCAGGCTGCACACGCGTGAATTCGTCCCCGCTCACCGATCCACCTGAAATCCTCCAGAAGGCAGCCGACCTGCTGCAGGCAGGCCAGCATCCGGAAGCGGCCGCGGCACTGCGACGCGCTCTGGACCTTGCGCCAGCAAGCCCGGCGGTGAGACGGGCGGTGGCGCGCCTTTCGACCTTGGCGCGGACATGGTTGACGTTGGGGCAAGCCCGCCTCGCCCTGGACACGCTTGCGCCACTTGCCGAATCCGCGCATGCCGACGGCACGCTGCTGATGCTTTACGGGTACGCGCTGATGGCGGTGGGCCGGAAGGATGACGCCGAGGCCGTTTTGCGGCGCTGGCTCGCCAAGGACCCCGGCAATCGCGATGCAACATTGAGGCTCGCGGCGGTGCTTTCAGACAACGGCAAGGCAAGTGAGGCCGAAACCGTCATACGAAGTGTCGCCCGCGGCAGGGAGGACGCCGATGTGGCGTTCGTCCTGGGGCGCGCCTTGCTCGAACAGGCCCGCTTCGACGAAGCCGAAACCCAGTTCCGGAAAGTGGTACAGGCTCGGCCGGAGCATCAGATAGCGCACGGGAATCTGATGGAACTCGTGTGGATGCGTACCGGCGACGTGCATGAAGCGAGTCGCGAAATCGACAAGGTCTTGCAGGTCCACGCCGATTCGCAGGGCCTTCGCATCACCAAGGCTCGATTGCTGACATCCGCGAGGCTGCCGCGCGAAGCGCTCGCCGCGATCGACACCGGGCTCCAGTTGGCGCCATCAGCCCCGACCTTGCTGGCGGCAGCGGCCACGATCGCGCTCGATTTTGACGGAGCGCGTGCGCTGGATTACGCAAAGAGACTGCACGCCATCGCCCCGCACGACCGCATCGCGCAGGTCGCGGTAGGCAATGCATCATTGGCCACGGGTCACGCACGGGAGGCCTTGGTGATAGCCGAGAGGCTCCACGATTCCGATCCGACCGACGGCCGGGCACTGGCGATGAAGGCCGATGCGTTGCGCATGCTGGGCGACTCACGCTACCGCGAGTTGCTGGATTACCAACATCTTGTTCGGGCCGAGGCGATCGACGTGCCGCCCGGCTGGACAGACCTTGACGCTTATCTCGCCGAACTGGTCACGGACCTGGGGCGGGCGCACATACTCCGCGCGCACCCCGTGGGGAATTCCTTGCGCGAGGGCAGCCAGATACAGTTGGCGCCGCAAAATTCGTCGTTTGCCTCGATCCGGGCATTTCCGCAAGCCATCGATGGGCCGATCCGTCGCTATATCCAGGCTATCGGCGACGGCAACGATCCCATGCGCAAGCGCAATACCGGTCGCTACCGCATCAGCGGCATATGGTCGGTGCGGCTACGCCCGACCGGTTTTCACGTCAACCACTATCATCCGGAAGGCTGGATTTCATCCGCCTGTTACCTGCATTTGCCGCATGCCGTCGAGCGAGGCGGGGAAGGCTGGTTGAAATTCGGCGAACCGGCGTTCCCCACCCATCCCGCCTTGAATCCGGAGTATTTTGTCCGGCCGAGGCCCGGTTTGCTGGCCCTGTTTCCGTCGTACATGTGGCACGGCACCGTTCCATTTGCCGGAACGCCGGAGGATCGACGGCTGACGATCGCCTTCGACGTCGTGCCGGTGCCCCTGAATGACCACTGAGCGGCGAAACCCGCATTAACACTGTTTTTACGAATTGAGGTAGGATCGACATGTCAGCGTCTCCAGGCGGAGAAGCTGATGGACGGAGGAGGGCTGATTTTCAAGCAAAAACCGGATGAAAACTTCCCATCCGGGGATCATGGCCAAGGGCCATGCTGCGGCTTGCCCGTGTGAGGTGGGGATTCCAAACGGGTTACAAAGTTGTTAGCATGCGGCCAGCCGAGGGTTCCAGTGAGGCCTTGTCGGCGTTCCTGACGGGGACCTTTCCCGAAACTGTTTCACACATCTACAAACGTTTGGAGAGTGCAATGAGACTCGACCGCAGTGAGCTGTCCAAGGCCGTGCAAACGGCCCTTTCGATGGGTGCCGTCGCTGCCGTGGGGGTTGCCGGAACTGCCTTCGCGCAGAACGCCACCACGCAGAACGACCAGAACCAACCGCAAACCCTGCAGACCATCGTGGTCACGGGTTCGCATATTCGCCGCGTGGATTTGGAAACGTCCAACCCCGTGGTGGCCGTCACCGCGCAACAGATTCAGCAGACCGGCAAGCTGACGCTGGGCGATGTCGTACAGGATCTGCCGGTGATCACCGGCGGTGTCCAGAACCCGCGCGTCAACAACGGCGGTGGCAGTGGTTCGACCTTGGTCGGCCTGCGCGGTCTCGGCCAGAGTCGTACCCTGGTCCTTGTCGACGGTCAACGCATCATCAACAAGGACTTGAACTCGATCCCTGCGGCTGCCGTGGAGCGCATCGAAGTCCTGACCGACGGCGCATCTTCGGTGTATGGCTCGGACGCGATCGGCGGCGTCATCAATATCATCCTGAAGTCCAATTACCAGGGTGCCCAGTTCCAGCTCAATTACGGCATCTCCGATCATGACGACGGCGCGCGCAAGGGCGCCAGCTTCATGTTCGGGCAGACGTCCGAC
>JAICIW010000021.1 GCA_025928735.1 Rhodanobacteraceae bacterium
GAACGCGGTTACGCGGTCAAGGTCACCACCCATGCCGAGGGTGGGTATGGGGGTTACGAAGCGATCCAGTACGATGCAAAGCATCACGTCTATTGGGGCGCGACCGAAATGCGCAGGGATGGCGAGGTGATTGGGTATTGATTCGGGTCTCGCGGGGCGTAGGCTGAAGTTGCGCTTGCGGCGAGCCGGTCGATTTCGCGATAGTGGCGGGTATGCTCAGCCGGGAGGTGTGGTAATGGGGATTCGGGTGCTTGGCGGGTGCGCGGTTGTGCTGCTGGCCGTGTCGGTGATCGCACTGGCCGCGCCGCCGGCGTCGTCACCGGGGTCATCGACTGATCAGGCGATCGATTACGCCAGCATCACGACATTGCGGGACCGGATCGTGCGGGGACAGCTCGATTCGCAACAATTGGTCGGGCATTTCAACCGGCGCATCGATGCGCTGGACCAGTCCGGGCCGCGGGTCAATTCGGTGCTGCAGTTGAATCCGGATGCGATGAAGGTCGCTGCCCAGCGCGACCAACAGCGCAAGACAGGCGACCACGGGCTGTTGTGGGGTATCCCGGTTTTGCTGAAAGCCAATATCGACACCGGCGACTCGATGCCGACCACGGCCGGGTCGCTGGCGTTGCTGGGCGCGCCTGCGCCGCACGACGCAACGGTGGCGGCGAAGCTGCGGGAAGCCGGCGCCGTGATTCTCGGCAAGACCAATCTGAGCGAGTGGGCGAATTTTCGATCGACCCGCGCGACCAGCGGCTGGAGCGGGCGTGGCGGGCTGACGCGCAATCCCTACGTCCTGGACCGCACCACGTGCGGATCGAGTTCCGGCTCGGCCGCGGCCGTCGCGGCCGGGTTCACCACTGTGGCAATCGGCACCGAAACCAACGGTTCGATCATTTGCCCTTCAGCCGCAAACGGTGTGGTTGGCATCAAGCCCACGGTGGGATTGGTGAGCCGAGCCGGCATCGTGCCGATCAGTTCGACCCAGGACACTGCGGGCCCGATTGCGCGCGACGTGCGCGACGCCGCCATCGTGCTTTCGGCGATCGCCGGCAGTGACCCGCGTGACCCGGCAACCGGGGATGCGGACAAGCATGCGACGGACTACACGAAATTCCTGGATGCCGACGCGCTGAAGGGCAAACGCATCGGCGTGGTGCGTGAGCTGGCCGGCAACGATCCCGGGGTGGATGAACTGCTCGATCACGCGATCGCGGTCTTGCGTGCACACGGCGCCACCGTGATCGACAACGTCAAGATTCCTCATGTGAACGACTATGGTCACGCTGAGACGACCGTCTTGTTGTACGAATTCAAGCAAGGCGTCAATGCTTACCTCGCCACACGCGCGGGCCTGAAGGTGCACTCGCTGGCCGACCTGATTGCGTTCGACAAGGCACATGCCGCCGAGGAAATGCCGTGGTTCGGTCAGGAGCTGTTCGTCGAGGCGGAGGCAAAGGGCCCACTGACCGACAAGGCATATCAAGACGCGCTGGCGAAGCTCAAGAAGCTGGCGGGCCCGGCAGGCATCGACGCCGCGATGGATGCGAAACATCTGGATGCATTGCTCGCACCCGCACAGGACCCGGCCTGGCGTATCGATCTTGTAACCGGTGATCCGGGCGGCACCGCCAGCGCCTACGGTCCCGCGGCGGTGGCGGGCTACCCCTCGATCACGGTGCCTGCCGGTTTCGTGCACGGGCTGCCAGTCGGCATGCTGTTTTTCGGGCGCAAATGGAGCGAACCGGGTTTGATCGGGATTGCTTATTCGTTTGAACAGGCCACGCACGCACGGCGCAATCCGCGATTCTTGGCGACGCTGCCCGCGCCGGCCGGCATCGACCCTTACACCCAGAAATCCAGCACCTCGGCACGGCCCGCGAAGCCAGGGAATTGATTGATCACGCGGCTTGCGCGCGGTGCTGCTGCAACTGCTCCAGCACCGCCTTCGCCGCGCCGGCCGATGATGCCGGGTTCTGCCCCGTGATCAAGTTTTCGGAAGTGACCACGTGCGACTGCCAGTCGGCGGCCTTGGAATAATTGCCGCCGGCTTCCTTCAAGGCCTGCTCGACCAGGAACGGCACGGCTTCGGCAAGGCCGGCGGCGCGTTCTTCGGAGTCGGAAAACCCGGTGACGGCCTTGCCGCGGACCAGCGGCAAGCCGAAAGGCCCGCGCGCGTCGCGCAGCGCGGCTACGCCGTGGCACACCGCCGCAACCGGCTTGCCGCCCGCGTACATCGATTCGATCAGCCGCCGCGAATCATCGTTCCCGGCGAGGTCCCACAAGGGTCCGTGCCCGCCGACGTAGAACACCGCATCGAAAGCCTCGGGATCGATGTCCGCCAGCTTTTGCGTGGCGGCAAGCGCCTGCATCGCCGCGGCATCCGCGCGGAACCGCTGGGTAGCTTCGGTCTGCTTGTCCGGCTGCTCACTGTTCGGGTCGATCGGCACTTGGCCGCCCGCCGGGGACGCCAGCGTCACTTTCGCGCCGGCATTCCGGAAGAGGTAGTACGGTGTGGCGAGTTCCTCCAGCCACAGGCCGGTTTGCTGGCCGGTTTCGCCAAGCCGGCCGTGCGAGGTCAGCACCATGAGAATGTTCATCGCAGGACTCCACAACTTGCGTGCCGCATTCCGGCACTAGGTTGCACTTTGGGGGAGTGCGTGCTGGTTGCAAGGGAAGGATGTGTGAAGATCGTGTTGTTGTTACGCTTGGCGTAATTTTTCCGGGCAGCCATGAAATGAGCCTGATCTCCGCCCCCGTGTCCTTCGGCGAACTGATCGACAAGATCACCATTCTCGAAATCAAGTCCGAGCGCATGACCGACGCGGCCAAGCTGGCCAACGTGCGTGATGAGCTGGAGCTGTTGAGCGCGTTGTGGCAGCGCGATCCCGCATCCAGCACCGACATTTCTGCCGAACGTGCCGAGCTGAAGCGCATCAACGAGGCGCTGTGGGAAATCGAGGATGAAATTCGCCTGAAGGAGCGCGATCAGGCGTTTGATGCGCGTTTCATCGAACTGGCGCGCGCGGTGTATCACACCAACGACAAACGCGCGGCGGTCAAGCGCGCGATCAACCTCAAGCTGGGTTCGCGATTGGTGGAGGAGAAGTCGTACCAGGATTACCGAAGTGGAAAGTGAGGCCGATCGGGACCTGGCGATATTGCAGGGCCAGTGGAAGCAGATCGGCTTTGAGGAGAACGGATTGGATGCCTTGACGAGCGAACACGGTGCCGCGAGTGCCATCACGACGATCAATGGTTGTCAGTTCAGCGTCCGCGCATCTGATGGCGAACTGTTGCTGGCGGGAACGTTTACGCTCGACGCTTCAGTGAGACCCAAGGCGATTACCTGGATGGATTCGATCGGCGCGGACGCTGGGAAACGGTTACCCGCAAGCTACGCATTGAACAGCGATCATTTCGTGTTCATTGCGGCCGACGAAGGCGCTTCGCGGCCAACCGAATTTCGCACGAAACCTGGTCAGATCCTGCGCAGGTTTGTTCGCAAGCGTTGATCGTCTCAAGAGGGCATCTAGTCGGATGTCACGGATATCGCGGCTTCCAGTTTCTCGATCACGTCGTCGACCGTCACCAGATCCATTACGCCGGGGTATTCGATCTTGCTGCCCCAGGGGATTTCCGCCGCCGGCTTGTGCAGGAATTTGCGCGCGGCGTCGTCGTAGCGATCCACGCACCAGCGGCGATCCGAGTACGGACCGGAACGCGCAGGGTTGCTGGCGGCGTGCAAACCCAGCACGCGTGCGCCGACCGCGTTCGCCATGTGCATGGGGCCCGAGTCGGGCGTCAGCACGATCGCGGCGCGCGGGTACAGCGCCAGCGCGCGTTTCAGGGTGTCCTTGCCGATCAGGTCCAGCGGTTTCGTGTGCATGCGTGACGCGATGGCATCGCCCAGCGCGCCTTCGGCCGGCGAGGGCCCGCCGGTCAGCACGACGCGCATCCGCAGCGCCTGCGCCGCATGGTCGGCGACCGCGGCGTAGCGTTCCGCGCCCCAGTTGCGTAACGCGTGGCTGGACGCGGCGCTGATGACGAGCACCGGTTGCCCATCTTCGGGCCACTGCGCGGCAGCCCATTCCCGCGCGTCGCCGGGAATGGGGATGTCCCAACGGACGCGCGTCTGTTTCAAACCGAGCGGCTCGACGAAGCTGCCGAGCGCATCCAGCACGTGTTCGCCGGTGCGCGCCGGAATGCGCTCGCGCACGAACAGGCCGTGCAAATCCTTGCTGCGTGCGCGGTCGTAGCCGATGCGACGATCAGCGTGCACGGCGAGGCTCAGGAGATTGCTGCGCAGCGCCACCTGCATGTGCAGCAGCGCATCGAAGCGGCGCCCGGCCAGCTCACGGCGAACGGCCCGATAGCCCGCGCCGCCCGCGCTCTTGTCAAAGGTCACGAATTCGACGCCGGCGATGTCGCCGACCAGTTTGCGTTCCAGCTTGCCGATGATCCAGGTCAGGCGCGTCGATGGCCACGCGGTTTGCAGCGTCCGCACCAGCGGCACCACGTGCGTGACGTCGCCGAGCGCGGAGGTGCGCAACAAGCACAGTGATGGCAAGGTTTCGGGCATCGGGCTTGCTAGACTTGGGGCGTGAATCACTCGACGCGGTCAGACACTGAACGCCGCGCGGTCGACCCGCGCATTGTCGCATCCGGCCGCGATGCGATGGTGTTCGATGCGACTCTACCGGAAGCGCCGACCGCGGAATGGTTCGATGCTTCCTGGTGGCAGGCGCGCGAACGCATGCAGCGCGTCGATGGGGGGCGTGGCGGGGTGGCGTTCCTGGACACGCCGGTGGGCGCGTGCGTGTTGCGCCACTATCACCGGGGCGGCTGGATGGCGCCACTGATGGGCGACCGTTATCTGTGGAACGGGCGCGCGCGCAGCCGCGGGTTCGCCGAATTCGATTTGCTCGCGGCGCTGAGCCTGCGCGGCCTGCCAGTACCGCGCCCGATCGCGGCGCGTTTCCAGCGACGTGGCCCGTATTACCGGGCCGATCTGATTACCCGCGCGATCGAAGGTGCTTCGACGCTGACCCAGACCGTACGCGACCGGCGGCTCGATGCCGCCTTGGCCGAACAGGTCGGGGCCCTGGTCGCCCGGTTCCATGCGGCGGGCGTGGATCACGCCGATCTGAATGCGCACAATATCCTGCTCGATCGCGAGCAACTCTGGCTGATCGATTTCGATCGCGGCGAGATCCGCGTGACCGGCACGGCATGGAAGCTCGCGAATCTTGCCCGGCTCAAGCGTTCGCTGCTGAAGGTCGGCGCGTGCGATCATGACGAAAGCGCTCTGGATCGACAGATTTGGACACCTCTGATGCGCGGTTACGAACGGGTTCTCGGAAACGCTGCATGAGCAAGAAAAATCAGGCGGAAGCGCAGGTGCAAGATCGGAAACACGACGCGTCGGTCTGGTCGCTGCACGTGCTGGGCACGGGCGCCGCGAATGCGATAGCTTTGGGTTCGTCCGCGGCTGTGCTGGAACGTGACGGCAGGCCGATGCTGTTGATCGATTGCGGGCCGGGCACGCTCGAACATTTCCTGCGCTGCTACGAGACACTGCCGCCTGCGGTATTCATCACCCACGGCCACATGGATCACGTGGCGGGACTGGAGCGCCTGTTCCACGAATCTTGGTTCGATCCCGCGCGGCGCGGCAAGACCAGGATGTTCGTGCACGCGAATCTGCTGCCGGTGCTGCAGGCGCGGGTCGCCGATTATCCAAGCGCCATTGCCGAGGGCGGCGCGAACTTCTGGGAAGGCTTTCACCTGATCCCGTTTTCGCGCGGGTTCTGGCTCGACGGCTGGTGGTTCGACGTGTTTGCGACGCGACATCACGTTCCGGGCACTTCGTACGGCGCCGCGCTGCGCGGTTGCTTTGCGTGGACCGGCGATACCCGTCCGATTCCGGAAACATTGTCCGCGGTCGCCGATGCGCACACATTGGTGGCGCACGATTGCTCGCTGGTCGGCAATCCTTCGCACACAGGTGTCGATGACATCGAACGTGAATATCCCGAGAACCTGCGTGCGCAATTGCTGCTGTATCACTACGGCAGCGCAGCCGACGCGCAGGCACTGCGCAACCGCGGCTTCAAGGTTGCCGAGCCGGACGGCCGTTATCCCTTGCACGCGCCGCATCCGGTGCGTGCGGACGCCGGCTGATGAAACCGGAAGCACCACGCGCGCTGCAGGCTTCGGCATCTCCCCCGGATGCGCTGGGACGTGTGTTGGCGGACCTGCGCATTTCGGTGATCGACCGCTGCAACTTCCGCTGTCCGTATTGCATGCCGGACGAGACGTATCCGGCCGGTCATGCATTCCTGCGCGCCCGCGAGCGGCTGGACTTCGATGAAATCGAACGCCTCGCCCGCGTGTTCGTGTCGCTGGGCGTGCGCAAACTGCGACTGACCGGCGGCGAGCCGCTGCTGCGGCGCGACTTGCCCGTGCTGGTCGCGCGTCTCGCCGCTATCGAGGGTGTCGAGGATCTGGCCCTCACCACCAATGGCGCGCTGTTGCCACGTTACGTTGTTCCCTTGCGCGATGCGGGCCTGCAGCGGCTCACGCTCAGCATGGATAGCGTTGATGCCGAGGTATTCCGGCGCATGTCGGGCGGACGTGGCGAACTGGCACAGATCGAAGCCGCCATCGCCGCGGCGGAAGCGGCAGGGTTTGCGCGTTTGAAGATCAATTGCGTGGTGATGCGCGGCGTCAACGACGACGGCTTGCTGGATCTGGTCGCGCGTTTTCGCGGCACCGGGCACGTGCTGCGCTTCATCGAATACATGGACGTCGGCACGGTCAATGGCTGGCGCGGCGATCGGGTGGTACCGGGTGCCGAACTCGCGCGACGCATCGGTGCGCATTGGCCCCTGGAGCCGTTGCCACGCGACGCGGCTGCCACCGCGCGGCGCTGGCGTTTCCGCGACGGCGCCGGCGAGGTGGGCTTCATCAATTCGGTCACCGAGCCGTTCTGCGGCGGTTGCACGCGCGCGCGGCTGTCGGCTGACGGCAAGCTGTACACGTGCCTGTTCGCCCGCGCCGGCCACGATCTGCGTGCGCTGCTGCGCGCGGGCGAATCGGATGCGGCGCTGCGCGCGACCGTCGCCGGTATCTGGAGCCATCGCGGTGACCGCTACAGTGAACGTCGCGCGGAACTGCGCGCGGCGGGCGTGCTGGAGCACGTGGAAATGTTTGCGATCGGGGGGTAGCGTGCAGGCGCCGCGAGAATTTGTTTTCCGCCTTTCCGGGGCCGTCCGCACCGCTTGCGGACAGAATCCTGGATCCAGAGCTTTGTTGCGGCATTTGCGCCTCAAATGCAAAAGCGGCGACACTGGATTCCGGGTTCCATCGCCGAAAGAGCCGGCGATGGCCCCGGGATGACGAAATTGTTTTTGCTTTCCGGCGATTCTCGATATGCGCAAGTCGCGCAACACATCATTGACCCATCTCGACGCATCCAATCGCCCGCGCATGGTGGATGTCGGCGCGAAAGCCGTGACCGCGCGGACCGCGGTTGCCGAGGCCGTGGTGCGCTTCCCGAAAGACGTCGCGGATGTCTTGCGCGACGGCGGGATGCGCAGCAAGAAGGGGCCGGTGATCGATACCGCGATCGTGGCCGGCACCATGGCCGCAAAACGCACGCACGAACTGATTCCGTTCTGCCATCCGCTGGCGATCGAACGTTGCAGGATTGAAGCGGATTTCGTGTCGGACACCGAACTCGCCATCCGTTGCGAAGTCGCGATCACGCACAAGACCGGCGTCGAAATGGAAGCGCTGACGGGCGCCAGCGTCGCGGCCCTCACGATCTACGATATGTGCAAGGCGCTGTCGCACGAAATCGTGATCGAACGTGTGCGGTTGCTGGAGAAATCCGGCGGCAAGCGCGAAGTGAGGGCCGGGAAAGCCGCGCCGCGCAAGCAGTCGAGGGCGCGATGAACTACCGGCTGCTGTATTTCGCTTCCCTGTGCGATGCGGCGGGTTGCGCCGAGGAACAGGTCGCAAGCGGCGCGCGCGACGTTAGCGCCCTCTATGCCGAACTGGCGGCGCGGCATGGGTTCACATTCACGCCGGACCGCCTGCGCGTGGCGGTCAATGGTGCCTTCACCGATTGGAACCACCGGCTCGTCGAAAATGATGAAGTCGTGTTCGTGCCGCCAGTGAGCGGAGGCTGACATGTTCGCGATCAGCGAGGCGCCCATCGATGTCGCCGGCCTGCAGCACGGACTTGAAGCGGATGGAGCGGGCGCGGTCGTGTGTTTCGAAGGGCGCGTGCGCAACTACAACGAAGGGCGGGCAGTGAATGGGCTTTCGTACCAGGCCTACATCGAATTGGCGGAGGCCGAGGGGCGCCGGATCGTCGAGGAAGCGCGCAGCCGGTTCGCGGTCGAACGCATCTCATGCGTCCACCGCGTTGGCGATCTCGCACTGGGTGATGTCGCGGTGTGGGCGGGCGTGTCGGCAGGCCATCGTGCGGCGGCGTTCGACGCCTGCCGCTACGTGATCGACGAAGTCAAGGCGCGCGTGCCGATCTGGAAGCGCGAGCATTACGTAGAGGGCGATTCCGAGTGGCTGCACCCGGAGTCCACACCGAAATGATTGCCCGGAAGCAGCGACGCCGGTATCCTGCTCCGTTCACTTTCTCGGAGAGGTGTCCGAGCGGTCGAAGGAGCACGCCTGGAAAGTGTGTAAGCGGCTAAACCCCGCTTCAAGGGTTCGAATCCCTTCCTCTCCGCCAGTTTCAAAGTTCATGGTGGCCCCGTTGGCGCCTCCGCGACGATAGATCGAAAACCCCGCCAGATCCGGAAGGAAGCAACGGTATCGGTCGACTCGTGCGCCGGAGATCCGCTGGCGGGGCCGCCGCCATTTTGCGCGAGCAACCATCCATGGTGCTGGGCGCCGGTGCGGCCATCCATGGCCGCCCGTTCGAAGCGGCACGCGATGCCACTGGCATCGCGTAAACGTCGCTTCTCACCCCCCGACGACGATAGATCGAAAACCCCGCCAGATCCGGAAGGAAGCAACGGTATCGATTGACTCGTGCGCCGGAGATGCGCTGGCGGGGCCGCCGCCATTTCGGGCGAGCAACCATCCATGGTGCTGGGTGCCGGTGCGGCCATCCATGGCCGCCCCTTCTCACCCCCGACGACGATAGATCGACCGGGAAGGAAGCAACGGTACCGGTCGACTCGTGCGCCGGAGATCCGCTGACGGGGCCGTCGCCATTTCGGCCTTGGTCTCGCCGCCCCGACTTGGCACAATGGGTGGTCGCCCACAGATCGTACCCATGAGCTATCAGGTTCTCGCCCGCAAATGGCGTCCGAAGCAGTTCGATGAACTGGTCGGGCAGGAACACGTCGTCAAGGCGCTCACGCATGCACTCGATTCCGGACGCGTGCACCACGCGTACCTTTTCACCGGTACGCGCGGCGTCGGCAAAACCACCATCGCGCGTATCTTCGCCAAGTCGCTCAATTGCGAGCGTGGCATGTCGGCGCATCCGTGTGGCGAATGCGCGATCTGCAAGGCGGTCGATGCCGGCCGTTTCGTGGACTTGATCGAAATCGACGCGGCCAGCAACACTGGTGTGGACGACGTCCGCGAGGTGATCGAGAACGCGCAGTACGCGCCCGCGCAGGGGCGCTACAAGGTATATCTGGTGGACGAGGTGCACATGCTCTCCAAGAGCGCCTTCAACGCCTTGTTGAAGACGCTGGAAGAGCCGCCCGACCACGTGAAGTTCCTGCTCGCCACTACCGATCCGCAAAAGCTGCCGGTGACGGTGCTGTCGCGTTGCCTGAAGTTCGGCTTGAAGCGCTTGCTGCCGGAGCAGATCGCGGGGCAGATGCGGATGATCCTGGGCCAGGAAAGCGTCGGCTTCGACGATGGCGCGATCGAAGCGCTCGCGCGTGGCGCGGATGGTTCGCTGCGCGACGGCTTGTCGTTGCTCGATCAGGCCATTGCACACGGCGGCGGCGCGCTGCGCACGGACGACGTGCGCGCGATGCTGGGCACGATCGCCGACAACGACGTGGGCGCATTGTTGCGCGCGTTGGCCGACAGTGACGGCAAGGCGTTGATGGACGAGGCCGATCGCGTCGCTGGTTTGTCCCCCGATTTCGCGGTGGTGCTGGAACAACTCGCGACCGCGCTGCATCGTATCCAATTGCGGCAACTGGTGCCGGGTTTTGCAGGCGACGAAGCGGAACGCGAAGTGCTGGACGTGCTCGCGGTGGAAGTCGACCCCGAGGACGTGCAGGTTTGGTACCAATTTGCGTTGCAGGGGCGCCGCGATCTGTCTCTGGCGCCGGACGTCCGATCCGGATTCGAAATGACCTTGTTGCGCATGCTGGCGTTTCGCGGGGGCGGATCCGGTGCGGCAGGCGAAGAGCGCCAGATGCCGGCCCGCGAACGTGCACCAACCGTGCGCGCCGAAGTTGTGGTATCGAAGCCGCCTGCGCCACCACCCGTCATGCGGCACAGTCACGGCGTTGCCGGTGCGCCCGCTCCACCCGCTCCGCCAAAAGCGCCAGCGCCGCGCATCGAGGGCCTGGCCGACTGGGAAGCCTGGATCCAGCGGGCGGGGCTGGGCGGTCCGGTCGGGTTGCTCGCGCAGCACGCGATGCCAAAATCATTCGAGGGCCACGTGCTGACGCTGGCCCTGAAACCCGAGCACATGATTTTTTGCAGCGACGCGTTGTGCAAGCAGCTTCAGGACAAGCTGGGCGAGGCGATCGACCGCAGTCTGCGCGTGCGCATCGTGCACGAAGCGGTGGCCGAAACGCCGGCCACGCGTGCAGCCAAG
This sequence comes from Rhodanobacteraceae bacterium, assembly GCA_025928735.1. Classification (GTDB taxonomy): domain Bacteria; phylum Pseudomonadota; class Gammaproteobacteria; order Xanthomonadales; family Rhodanobacteraceae; genus 66-474. The sequence goes on from JAICIW010000021.1 coordinate 10,826, forward strand.
GCGCGTTCCGACGAACAGGCCGCGGCCGAGCGTGCACTGGCGGATGACCCATTCGTCCAGGACATGCAGCGTCAGTTCGGCGCGCAAATCATCCCCGAGAGCATTCGACCCGCAGGCAGACAGGCATGAAAGGACAAATCGGACAATTGATGCAGCAGGCGCAGCAGATGCAGGAGAACCTGAAGCGCGCGCAGGAAGAAATCGCGAAACTGGAAGTCACCGGCAGCGCCGGTGGCGGCATGGTCGAGATCACCATGACCGGACGTCACGAAGTACGCCGCGTGCGCATCGACCGCAAGCTGATCACCGATGACCCGGAGATGGCCGAAGACATGGTGGCGGCAGCCGTCAATGACGCCGTCAACAAGGTCGCCGAAGTCAGCCAGCAGAAACTCGGCAGTGTCAGTTCCGGAATGAATCTGCCGCCCGGTTTCAAACTGCCGTTCTGATCGGGGTCAGTGCCGAGTGGGGTCAGAATCACTTTTCTGAAGCAGCTCGCTTGCGAACGGGATGCTGGAAAGTGACTCTGACCCCCGCTTCCCGACCCGTTTCGCGGATTGACCCTGCTTCTCATCCCTCACGAAGTTGCGTGTGCATGCCTTCCGAATCCAATCTTCTGGCCGAACTGATCGAAGCCCTGCGCTGCCTTCCGGGCGTCGGCGCCAAGAGCGCGCAGCGCATGGCCTTCCATCTGCTGGAGCGCGACCGCGAAGGCGGTACGCGTTTGGCGGCGTCGCTGCAGCAGGCGATGCAGCGGATCGGACACTGCAAGTCATGCCGCAACTTCAGTGAATCGGATGAATGCGCGATTTGTGCGAGCGCATCGCGCGATGTCGCGCTGCTGTGTGTGGTCGAGACACCCGCCGATCTGCTTGCGATCGAACAAGCCACCGGCTATCGCGGTCGCTACTTCGTGTTGATGGGGCGGCTCTCGCCGCTGGACGGGATGGGGCCGCATGAACTTGGCGGCGATCCTTTGACGCGCAAACTCGGCAACGGCGAAGTACGCGAACTGGTGATCGCGACCAACCCGACCGTGGAAGGCGAGGCCACCGCGCACTGGCTTGGACAACTCGCCCGCGCGGCCGGCGTGCGCGCCACCCGCCTCGCGCACGGTGTGCCGCTGGGCGGCGAACTCGAATATGTCGACCGCGGCACGCTCGCGCACGCGTTCGGCAGTCGCCTGACCATGGAGTAAACGATGTCGGCACATGCAGAACCCGAGTTGCAACTGCAGATTCCTGCTGTGGAGGAATATCTCGCATTGCGGGTGGCCGCAGGCCTGAGCGCGATGAGCGCTGCGGGTGCGCGTGAAGGACTTCGGGCAAGTTGGTGCGCGGTCTGTATCCGCGTCGGTGGTGAATTGATCGGCATGGGACGCGTGGTCGGCGACGGTGGCCTGTTCCTGTTCGTGGTCGACATCGCAGTGACGCCGGCCTGGCAGCGACGCGGTCTGGGCCGACGCATCATGCAGGCGCTGATGGAGCAGGTGCACACGCGTGCATTTCCCTACACCCAAGTGGGCCTGATCGCGGACGGTACCGCTGATCGCCTGTACGAGAAGTTCGGTTTCAGACTGGTTGCGCCCGAATCGCAGGGCATGTCGTTGCGGATAGAGAAAGGAGAGCGCGCGTGAGCGACACGATTTTCGACAAGATCATCCGCCGCGAGATTCCCGCCGATGTGGTGTACGAAGACGACGACGTGCTCGCGTTCCGCGACATCCACCCGCAGGCGCCGGTGCATGCGTTGTTCATCCCCAAACACGAATCATTGCCGACCTTGAACGACTGCGGCGAAGCCGACGCACCACTGCTCGGCAAATTGCTGCTGGCAGCGTCCGCGTACGCCAAGCGGGAAGGCTTCGCCGAGGATGGCTACCGCTGCGTGATCAACTGCAACGCCGGCGGCGGACAGACCGTGTTCTACCTGCACGTGCATCTGCTGGCAGGCAGAAAGATGCCGGAGCGAATGTCCTGAGCATCACGCCAAGGCGAAGACGCCCGCTCGCGCGGGCGTCTTGTCGTCAAGCGGTCCGTCAGCCTTTCTTCGGCGGAGGTGGCGGCGGCGCAGGACGCGGCACCACGATCACGCGTGGCGGTGCGTACCAAGGGCCGTATCCCCACGGGCCCCAGCCGCCCCAGAAAGGATCGCCCCACGGACCCCAGCGGTCCCACGGATCGTACGGACGCTGGATGTAGAGCGGCCGCTTTGGCCACAGGTATACGTTGTTGGCCTCGACCCTGGGATAGGTGTAGTCGAACTGGCCGATCTTGTGCTGGACCGTGCCGTTGAGCGTGCCGGTCACGGTGATCTCGCGGCCCTTGGCGAACACTTCCGGATCGTAGAAACCCTGCTTGCACGCGACGAAGCGGCCGAGGCTTTCCTCGCCGGCCTTCGGTCGCGCCTGCGAATCAAGTGCTTCGGCCAGCACGAAGAAACAGGTTTGCTGTTGCTGCGGTTGGGTTTCGACGATTTCGCCGCCCCAGCGCACTTGCGCGGCATTGGCGCTGCCGCTGCGGGCGGCATCCAGCGTGACCGGTGCGTAGTTGCCGGCCAGCGGCTGCGGAATGGTGGCGCAACCGCCCAAAGCCAGCGCGCCGAGGGTGGAAAGAAACAAGACGCGACGTGACATGACATGCCTCCGAGATGGACCGCTTCAGCTATTTGACCACACGGCGCGGCCGGAAATGACGCACGCGTCGTACGAATTCCCGGATTCGTTCAGGCGGCGGTTCGGGAACGGCGTAGCGCAGGCGAAGATATTCCGCGGCAAGCTCCCCGAGGGCAGCCGACGAATCGGGCAGCGCTGCGGCCGAACGCGCGTAGAAATCACGCGGGCCTTCCGCGTGACCACGCGCGATGCCGAACCGCGCCAGTCGATGCTGCAGGCGCAGTTGCGCAGCGGTCAGCGCGTCGCGCGGCTTGGCGCGCGGACGCAAGGTTGCCAGCAGCGCGCCCAGGCCCAACGCGACGAACACCACAATGGCCAGCGCCACGCCCAGCATCTGCGCGGTGGCGTGCTCGATGCCGAACGGCCGCAGCAGATGTGCCTGTGACAATGCATCGAAACCGACCACGGTCTGTCCCCACCAGCGATTGATCACGTCCAAACGGTTGCGCCACGGCATCCACCCATTGCTTCCGGCGCCGGCCACGTCGTCGGCCGCGCCGCCGGTGCTCGCGAGAATCACGCGGCTGACTGCGGCGGTGGGATCGACACGCACCCAGCCGCGCCCGGCGAGCCAGACTTCAGACCATGCGTGTGCATCGGACTGGCGGACCAGGAGATAACGCGCGAAGTCGTTCCAGTAGCCGCCCTGGTATCCGATCACGACGCGCGCAGGAATGCTCGCGGCGCGCATCAGGAAGGTGAAAGCGCTGGCATAGTGTTCGCAGAAACCGGTCTTCGTGTCGAACAGGAAATCGTCGATGCTGTTGCGACCGAGCGGTGGCGCGTCGAGGTCGTACACGAAGCCGCCGGCCCGAAAAAGATCCAGTGCATCGCGAATGATCGCGGCGTCATTCGCGCCGGCCGTGCGGCGCCAGCCTTCCGCAAGCGCCCGCGCGCGAGGATCGAAGCCGGCCGGCAGGTCCAGCGCCGCCGCGCGGACGTGCGGGTCAAGCGACTCCGGTGCAAGCCGGTAATCGGTGGCCGACGCGATGCGATAGCGCAGCGTCTGGTCAATGGGTTTGGTGGACCACAAGGTATGGTCCGGTCCCATGACCGCGCCTTCGGGACTGTCGATCGGCACGTCCAGCGCAAACATCCAATGTCGATGGCTTGGCAGCAGCGTGACCTCGTAGTGCGTAGCCGAATCGCGGCCGCCGATCGGGACCGGGCGCGATGATCGGCGCGCGGCGGGGCCAGGCAGCCACGCGCGGCCATCGAACTTCCACAACACC
>JAICIW010000217.1 GCA_025928735.1 Rhodanobacteraceae bacterium
ATCGCGCAAGTTTAGCCGCAGAGCCACATCTATACTGCCCGCTTTGCGCGCGCCGCCATGACCAACGAACTGCAGACCATCGTGGATCTGATCCGCTACGCGGCCAGCCGCTTCAACGCGGCCGGGCTGACGTTCGGGCACAGCCACGACAACGCGATCGATGAGGCGACGCATCTGGTGTTGTCGTGCCTGCATCTGCCGCCCGACCTGCCCCCGGCCTATGGCGGTGCGCGGATGACTGCCATCGAGAAAAACCGCGTGCTGTCGCTGATCGATCGCCGCATCGAAACGCGCGAGCCGGTTGCCTACCTGGTCGGCCAGGCCTGGTTCGCGGGCATGCCGTTCAAATCCGATGCGCGCGCGCTGGTGCCGCGCTCGCCGATCGCGGAACTGATCGAGGATGGATTTTCGCCGTGGCTGGACGGCCGCGACGTCGAACGCGCGCTGGATCTTTGCACCGGTTCGGGCTGCATCGGCATCGCGATGGCGGCGCACAATCCGCACTGGCGCGTGGACATCGCCGATCTCAGTGATGACGCCCTGGCGCTGGCGCGCGAGAACATCGCGCTGCACCAGCTTGGCAAGCAGGTGCGTGCGGTTCAATCTGACCTGTTTTCCGGCTTGTCGGGTGAGCGCTACGACCTGATCGTCTCCAATCCGCCGTACGTGACCGACGACGAATACACCGCGCTGCCGGGCGAATACGCGCACGAACCGAAGTTGGGCCTGACCGCCGGTGCGGACGGACTCGATATCGCGCTGCGCATCCTGCGCGACGCGCCCGGGCACCTCACCGACCAGGGCTTGCTGATCGTCGAGGTGGGCGAAAGCGAGCACGCCTTGAGTGCGCTGCTGCCCGACCTGCCCTTCGTGTGGATCGAGTTCAAGGTCGGGCCGATGGGCGTATTCGCGCTGGAGCGTCACGATCTCGAAGAACACGCGGCGGTGATCCGCGCCGCCGCGGACGCGCGCTGAGCGTGGAAGTCGTCACCGCGCGCCTGCGGTTGGATGCCTTGCGCGATGGCGATGCGGACGCATTGTTCGCCTGTCGCAGCGATCCCGCGGTGAGCCGTTACCAGGGCTGGAAGCCCGCTTCCGTTGCCGACGCCGCGAAGTTCATCGATGCGTTGCAAGGCGTCGCGCCTGATACGCCCGACGCCTGGTGGCAGCGCGCGATCCGTCTGCGCGATTCGGGCGAGCTGATCGGCGATCTCGGTTTGCACTTCGCGGATGACGGAACGATCGAACTCGGCATCAGCCTCGCGCCCGCGCACCAGCGCCGCGGCTACGCACGCGAGGTCGTGGAAGTCATGCTGGATTTCGTGTTCGGCGGCCTGCGCAAGAAGCGCGTGATCGCGCGGGTCGATCCGCGAAACTTCATGTGCATGCGGCTGCTGGAAGGATTGGGAATGCACCGTCGCGATGCGCAGGCGGGCAACGTAGTGTTCGAATTGCCGGCAAGCGAGTGGCTGGCCGCACCGGACGAGCCCGGCGACCGCTAAGCTTGCCGGAACGGTCCCCGATGGATTGCGTGCGTGTCCTCCAACACTTTCGGCAAACTCTTGAGCGTCACCACCTTCGGCGAGTCGCACGGACCGGCGATCGGTTGCGTGGTCGATGGCTGTCCGCCCGGCATTGCCATCGCGCCCGAAGATTTCGCGCGCGACCTTGCGCGCCGCGCCACCGGCAAATCGCGCTACACCTCGCAGCGGCACGAGGCCGACAAGGTGGAAATCCTGTCGGGAGTCTACGAAGGCAAAACTACCGGCACGCCGATCGCCCTGTTGATCCGAAACACCGACGCGCGTTCGAACGATTACGCGGAGATTGCGCAGATTTTCCGGCCCGGCCACGCCGACTACACCTATTGGCAGAAATACGGCATCCGCGATCCGCGCGGTGGCGGGCGCGCCTCGGCGCGCGAGACCACCATGCGGGTGGCGTCGGCCGTGATCGCGAAGAAATGGCTCAAGGAAAAATTCGGCGTCGAGGTGCGCGGCTGGCTCGCGCAAATGGATGACATCGAGCCTGACCTGCCGAAAGACGCTGTCATCGATTTCAATGTGGTCGGAGGCAATCCGTTCTTCTGGCCCGTCGCCGATCAGGTGCCGGAGCTGGAGGCGCGCATCAACGCGTTGCGCAAAGCAGGCGATTCCTGCGGTGCCCGCGTCAATGTCGTCGCGACCGGCGTGCCGCCCGGCTGGGGCGAACCCGTGTACGGCAAGCTGGATGCGGAACTGGCCTCGGCGCTGATGTCGATCAACGCTGTGAAGGGCGTCGAGATCGGGGCGGGCTTCGCCAGCGTCGCCCAAAAGGGCAGCGCGCACCGAGACGAAATACGTTTGGACGGCTTTACGTCCAATCACGCTGGCGGCATACTGGGCGGGATTTCGTCGGGACAGGATGTCGTGGCGTCGATTGCACTGAAACCGACTTCCAGCATCCTGGTGCCGGGTCGCAGCGTGAATACCGCCGGTGAGGAAACGGAGGTTCGCACCAAGGGTCGCCACGATCCGTGTGTGGGCATTCGCGCCACGCCGATCGCCGAAGCGATGGTCGCGCTGGTGCTGATGGATCAGGCGCTCAGACACCGGGCGCAATGCGGCGACGTCGGCGAGGTACGCCCTCGCATCCCGCAACGATGAAAGAGCGATAATCGGATTTGCGTTCCCGGAGACGAACATGAAAACGCCATCGCACGATTTGCCCTCCGAATCCGCGCAGTCTTCCCTGCACGATGTGCTGAGCGATGCCATCCGTTTCTGGGAGCCGCGGCGAATCGTTTACAACGCGGCGCTTGCCTTGGTGGTCCTGGTGTGGGCGGCGATCGATTGGGCGCGGATTCATGCCGGCATCACCCTCGAGAGTCTGCTCGCGGTGCTGGTGTTGGCGGTCCTCGCGAACATTTGCTATTGCGCGGCGTATTTGGTCGAAGTTCCGGTGCAGTGGTCGGCCTATCGTGCGCTCTGGCGGCAGAAGCGTCGGCTGTTGTGGGGGTTCGGAACGCTGCTCGCCTTGGCGCTGACCAACTACTGGATCGCCGACGAAATTCTTCCCGCGCTCATCCATTGAATCCATGAAAGGCAAGATCGATTACAACGTCGCCATGGTCGGCGCCACCGGTGTGGTGGGCGAGACTTTGTTGTCCATCCTCGAAGAGCGGGAGTTCCCGATCGGCGAGTTCGTGCCGCTGGCCAGCGAGCGTTCCGCTGGCAGCACGCTCAAATTCGCCGGCAAGCAGGTGACGGTGCGCGATCTCGCGAAGTACGACTTCGACGGCATCGACATCGCGTTCTTTTCGGCCGGTGGCGCGGTGAGCCGCGAGCACGCGCCGCGCGCGGCCGCGGCCGGCGCGGTGGTGATCGACAACACTTCGGAATACCGCTACGTGGATGCTGTGCCGCTGGTGGTCAGCGAGGTCAACCCGCACGCGATCGCCGAATACACCGCTCGCAACATCATCGCCAATCCCAACTGCTCGACCATGCAGATGCTGGTGGCGCTGGCGCCGATCTACCGTGCGGCGGGCATCGAACGCATCAACGTGGCGACCTACCAGTCAGTGTCCGGCGCCGGGCGTTCGGGCATGGAGGAATTGGGCCGACAGACCGCCGACCTTTTGAACTTCCACGACGTGGAAGCCAAGAAGTTCCCGGCCCAGATCGCGTTCAACGTGATCCCGCACATCGACGTCTTCCTCGACAATGGCTACACCAGGGAAGAAATGAAGATGGTGTGGGAAACCCGCAAGATTCTCGAGGACGACGCGATCCAGGTGAACCCCACCTGCGTGCGGGTGCCGGTGTTCTACGGCCATTCCGAGGCGGTGCACATCGAGACCCGCGACAAGGTCGATGCGGCCGCCGCGCGCGCGCTGCTGGAAGCCGCGCCCGGCGTGGTGGTGGTCGACGAGCGCAAGCCCGGTGGCTATCCGACGCCGGTGGGTCACGCCTCGGGCAAGGATCCGGTGTTCGTCGGTCGCATCCGCGAAGACATCTCGCACCCGAACGGGCTGGATCTGTGGATCGTGTCCGACAACATCCGCAAGGGTGCGGCGTTGAATGCCGTGCAGATCGCGGAGATACTGATCCGCGAATACCTCTGATCGCACAGCCGCGGGGTGGTCCACATGACGCGTCAAACCTTGTTGCGGGGCATGGTGTTTTGCGTCGCATGCTTCAGTGCCTCCGTCGCGGCGATGACGATGGCGGTCGCCGCGCCCCCCGCATCCGCCTCCGTCAAGCCTCCGGGCCACCTGCAAAGCCAGGTGAACGAGGTCGACGCCAAGCTGGCGGCGGCGCGCTCTCACAACGAGGCATTGCAGGCGCAGGTGACGCAGATGGAACAGCGCAGCGCCGCGCAGCAAAAACAGTTGCAGCAGCGCGATGCGGAAATTGCCGCGCTGCAGGCGAAGGTTCATGCCGCGGGTGTGCCGACATCCGCAACTTCCGCCGATCATTGACCACAGCCGCTTGGTGATTGGCGGTTTCTGCAATACCCTTGCGCTCGCGCGGGGCATCCTTTTGATGGGCAGCCCCGGCGCGTTCCACGTCGCTGGGGGTCTCGCTTCATGAACTTGAAACTCCGCCTTGCATGTGCCGCGTTGCTGGCCACGGCCGCCGCGCCGGCATGGGCGCTGCAGTTGGGCCAGATCC
>JAICIW010000087.1 GCA_025928735.1 Rhodanobacteraceae bacterium
GTCCGGACGCGCGCCGGGCCGATCGACCTTGTTGACCACCACGATCGGCTTGAAACCCATCTGGAATGCCTTCTGGGTCACGAAGCGCGTCTGCGGCATTGGGCCATCCATCGCGTCGACCAGGATCAGCACCGAGTCGACCATCGAAAGCACACGCTCGACCTCGCCGCCAAAATCCGCGTGTCCGGGCGTATCCACGATGTTGATGCGCCACTCCTCGCCGCGCGGGTCGGTCCAGCGGATCGCCGTGTTTTTGGACAGGATCGTGATGCCGCGTTCGCGTTCGAGGTCGTTCGAGTCCATCACGCGGTCGGGCACGGCCGCGCGTTCCGACAAGGTGCCGGACTGCTTCAGCAGCTGATCGACCAGCGTGGTCTTGCCGTGATCGACGTGGGCGACGATCGCGATGTTTCTCAGATTCTTGATGGACATTGGGGCACGCGAAACGGCCGCAGCTGCGGCCGAGGAGAGGGAAAGAAAAGCAGCGTCAGGAACACTGCACTTGGGGATTATACCTGTTGCGGTGCGTCAACGGCGGCTTTGTGGTCGCTCGGTTCAGGTTTCTGCTGGCGGCGTCACAGGGGCGGTGCGTCGGGCTACGACGCGTCGTGCCGGCCCAGACCTCGCCATCGCAGCCACCGCCGCACGGGTGGGTGGATGTTCCGTGCGATTGGAACAGGCTCCCGATGGCCGCCCAGCTGTGGCCAATCTGGACGCGCTGGCGCCGCTGCCGATCCTCGCGATACGGGGCGAACTCTCGGATATCCTCAGCGCCGAAACGCTCGATGATATGGGAAGGCGTCATTCGGGCATGCGCAGTGCAATCGTCGCCGGCGTGGGCCGTGCGCCGATGCTGGACGCACCCGAAACGGTCGACGTGATCGAACGTTTCCTCGACGCGATGCTCGGTAGCGCGGCCGCGCCATGACAATTGCATTCGTTGGGGAAAATGTGCTGCGCGGTGGCCGTTGGCCCGCTTGAGCGATGCCCGTTATCCTTGCTGGACCGGCGCGGTCTGCGCAAAGCCACAGGAAACACGATGAGCGATCTCACTGCCACCTTCCAGACCCCCAAAGGCCCGATTCACGTCCGGCTGTTCGCCGACAAGGCCCCGGTGACGGTCGCCAATTTCGTGAATCTTGCCCAGCGCGGGTTTTACGACGGCCTGAATTTTCATCGCGTGATCGACGATTTCATGATCCAGGGCGGCTGTCCCCAAGGCACGGGCACAGGCGGTCCCGGTTACCGGTTCGAGGACGAATGCCGTCCCGAATTGAAGCACAACGCGCCCGGCAAACTGTCAATGGCCAACGCTGGCCCCGGCACCAACGGCAGCCAGTTCTTCATCACCCACGTGCCGACCCCGTGGCTCGACGGCAAGCACACCATCTTCGGTGAAATCGTTTCCGCCGATGATCAGGCCGTGGTGAATGCGATCCGCCAGGGCGACGCCATCGAAAAGATCACGATCGAAGGCGACGCGGCGCCGCTGTTGGCCGCGCAGGCCGACCGTGTCAAGGGGTGGAACCTCACGCTCGGCGCGCGGTGAGCGCGCTTGGCCCGAAACCCGGGAATCCAGACGACAAGGCCGCCTTCGGGCGGCCTTGTCGTTGCGCGATTCGATGCACCGGTCAGACGTGGATGCCGGTCATGCGCAGGATCCAGATCAGGACGATCGCGCCGATGATCGACAGGAGGATGCCTGCCGGATGGAACGGCGTGCCTGCTGGCGGCCGGCTGAACAGACGCGCGATCAGGCCGCCAATGATCGAACCGACGATGCCGACGATCACGGTCATGATGAAGCCCATCGGCACCGGCCCCGGAAAGAAGAAACGTGCGAGCAGGCCGACGATGAAGCCAATGATGATGTACCACAGGATGTGCAGCATGCGTATCTCCTTCAGCGTGGTGACGGGATCGACGCTACAGCAGGCGGCCGGCGGATCGAGTGTCCGCGTTTCCGGCCGCGGTCCAGTCTAGCAACGAGGCTCGAGCGGCGTCCGTCGATTGCGGCAGTGCACAACAGCGCGTGATAAAATCGGCCGTTGTTCCTCGCCGCGCCCAAGAGGTTTCCCATGCCCAGACTCGCCACCCGCACCGGCCGCGCCAAGCCCAGCGCGATCATGGTCATCGCCGACAAGGCGAAGCAGCTCAAGGCCGAAGGCAAGGACGTCGTCAATTTTTCGATCGGCGTGCCCAACTTCCTGCCAGGCGACCATGTCTACCAGGCGGTGCGCGACTGGACGTCGCGTGACAGCGGCAGTTATGGCACCAACCGTGGTGCGCCCGCGTTGCTCGACGCCATCGTTTCGCATTTCAAGCAGAGCGGTCTGGACGGCTATACGCGCAACAATGTCACGGTCGGCATCGGCGCCAAGCAGGTGCTGTACAACCTGTGCGAAGCGCTGCTGGACGAAGGCGACGAGATCGTGTTTCCGTCACCGTACTGGACCAGCTACGTTGACATCGCCGAGATCCTCGGCGCCAGGATCACGATCCTGGAATGTCCGCCGGGACAAAACTACAAACTGACGCCAACGCAGCTCGACAAGGCGCTGGCGTCCAATCCGAAGGTGTTCCTGTTCAACAATCCCTCCAACCCGACCGGGATGGTCTACACGAAGGACGAGATCGCGGCACTGGCCGAGGTGCTGGCGAAGCATCCGGAAACCTGGATCATCGCCGATGACATCTACAACCGGCTGGTGTTCGATGGCATCGGTTACCACAACGTGGTGCAGTTCAAGCCGGAGTTGCGCGAGCGCACCTTCATCATGGATTCGCTGTCCAAGACCTACGGCATGCCGGGCTGGCGCGTGGGTTTCGTCGCGGGTCCTGAAGCCGGCATCAAGGGGCTGGTGACGCTCAATTCCAATCACATCACCTGCCTGCCGGAAATCACGGAAGTCGCCGCGATTGCGGCCTTGACCGGCCCGCAGGCCATTCCGTCCGCCAAGCGTGATGAGTTTTCCAAGCGCCGCGACGACGTGGTCAATGCGTTGCTGAAGATTCCGGGCGTGAAGTGTCCGCGTCCGCAAGGCGCGTTCTATGCGTTCCCCGACATCTCGGTGGCGTTCGGCAAGTCGCACAACGGCAAGCTGATCGAAGACGACATCGATTTCTGCAAGGCGTTGCTGGAGGACAAGTTCGTCGCCACCGTGCCGGGCTCGGCCTTCGGCGAACCGAGATCCTTGCGCATTTCTTACACCTGCGCGCCCGAGCAGTTGCAGAAGGGACTCGCCCGCATCCAGGCGTTCTTCGCCGAGCTCAGCGATGAGCAGGTGGAGCGCGTCCGCGCTGCCGGCGCCTGAACCGTCGCGCTGTTGCCGTTCCTCGCGCCGATGCGCGATGGGTTGTTCCTGTCCGTTATTCATCGATGGAGTCGTACGCATGAAAACCCCCGTTCGCGTTGCCGTCACCGGCGCCGCCGGTCAGATCGGTTACGCCTTGCTGTTCCGCATCGCCGCCGGCGACATGCTGGGCCCCGACCAGCCGGTCATCCTGCACTTGCTGGAAATCACGCCCGCACTGCCGGCGTTGAACGGCGTGGTGATGGAGCTGGACGACTGCGCGTTTCCGCTGCTCGCGGGCGTGGTCGCGACCGATGACGCCAACGTCGCGTTCAAGGATGTCGATTACGCGTTGTTGGTCGGCGCGCGCCCGCGTGGTCCCGGCATGGAGCGCAAGGATCTCTTGTCTGCCAACGGCGCGATCTTCGGCCCGCAAGGCAAGGCGCTGAACGCAAGCGCCAGGCGCGACGTGAAGGTGCTGGTGGTCGGCAATCCGGCCAACACCAACGCGCTGATCGCGCAGGCCAATGCGCCGGACCTCGATCCGAAATGCTTCACCGCGATGGTGCGCCTCGACCACAACCGCGCCAAGGGACAGCTCGCCTCCAAGACCGGTGCGCACAACACCGACGTCCGGAAGATGATCATCTGGGGCAACCACTCGTCGACCCAATACCCCGACATCCACCACGCGACCGTGAAAGGCAAGTCTGCGCTGTCGCTGGTTGATCAGGCATGGTACGAAAAGGAATTCATTCCGACCGTGCAACAGCGCGGCGCCGCGATCATCAAGGCGCGCGGTGCGTCGTCGGCTGCATCCGCCGCGTCGGCTGCGATCGACCACATGCATTCGTGGGCACTCGGCACCACCGCGGGCGACTGGGTGTCGATGGGCATTCCGTCTGACGGCTCCTACGGCATCGCGCCGGGCGTGATCTACGGTTATCCGGTGACCTGCAAGAACGGCAAATACGAAATCGTGCAGGATCTGGAGATCGGCGACTTTTCGCGCGCCCGCATGGACGCCACCGACAAGGAACTGCGCGAGGAGCGTGTCGCGATCGAGCATCTGCTCGGCTGATGGACACCTTCATCGCGTACAAGAAAGGGCGGCCTGGTGCCGCCCTTTCTTGTAGCGCCGGGCGCATCCTGACCGGCAAGGCCAGACACGCGTAAGATGCCTGCGAGCGGCGGGAGATGATCCGGCATGTCCAAACCCGGATTCATGCAGGAGTTGCGACGTCACCACGTCTTCCGCGTGGCTGCGACCTACGCCGTCGTTGGCTGGCTGGTGATACAGGTCGTCGCGGTCATGTTTCCGCTGTTGCAGTTGCCGGCTTGGCTGGCGCGGGTCATCGTGGTGCTGGTGCTGGCGGGCTTCCCGATCGCGTTGGTGCTGGCGTGGGCATTCCGGGCGCCCGGTGACGAAAAGACGGCATCGATCAACTCGCGCCGGCGCTCGCGCAGGATCGGATTCACGCTGGGGGCGGTTGGCGTGTTGGTCGCGCTCCTCGGCGGTGCGGTATGGTGGAATTTCGGGCCGATCGAACACACCTTGCGCGATGTGCCGGCGGATTCCGTGGCCGCAGCGCCGACGCCGGAACCGCCGCCCAACCCCCATTCGATCGCGGTACTGCCGCTTGCCGTGCTGGGTGGCGGGGTCGACGGCAACTATCTCGGCAAGGGCATCAGCGAGGAATTGCTGAATGCGCTGTCGCGCATCCCCGATCTGGAAGTGATCGGCCGCACGTCATCGTTCCGCTTCGCCGACAGCACGCTGGGCGCGCGCGAAATCGGACAGCAACTCGGCGTCCGCAATCTGCTTTCCGGTGTGGTGCAGCGTTCGGGCAATGAACTGCGCATCGACATGGAACTGGACGACACCGTCACGGGCGAAAAGCTGTGGTCGAACCAGTACGACGAGAAGATGGGCAACCTGTTCTCGCTGGAAGACAGGATCTCGAACGCAGTCGTCGCCGCCCTGAAGGTCAAGCTCGGAGGCATCGACGGCGGCAAGCTGGTGCCGACCGCTACCGCGGATCCGCAGGCGCACGATCTGTATCTGCGTGGCGCGCGTTTGTCATGGCACACCGACGAGGCCAGCCTCGACCAGGCTTTGGCGCTGTTCGAGCAGGCGATCGCGATCGATCCGAATTACGCCGCGGCCTGGGCCGGCATGGCGCGCGCGTACATCTATCTCGCCGATGTGTATCGTGCGCCGCTGGGCATCCTGCCGGCGATGCGCGGTGCCGCCGAAAAAGCGGTCGCACTAAATCCCGAATTGGCGGAAGGCCACTCGCAGCTTGGCTACATCGCGATGAGCTACGACCTGGATTTCCCCAAGGCGAAACGGGAACTGGAGCTTGCCGTGAAGCTGCGGCCCAGCCTCGCCGAAGCGCATGCACTGTCGGGTTTTTACCTGCTGCGTGTCGAAAGGAATCCCGCCGCGGCGCGCAAGCAACTTCACGTTGCGGAAAAGCTCGATCCCCTGAATCCATGGTTTTCGCGTTGGGAAGCGTACGCCGCGATTGCGCAGAGCGATGAAGCGGCCGCAATGAAGCTGGCGCTGCGCGTGAATATTCTCGATCCCGACTTCGCCTACAACGGCGATGCGGTCGCAATGGTGAAGGGCGCGTTCGGCCACTGGCAAGCATGCGTAGATCGTTATACGCAGCAACACGCAAAGCCCAGTCTTTACAGTCCGCAGTTCGCAATTTGCCAGGCCCATGCGGGCCAGGCCGGGCAGGCGCGCGCGGCGCTCGGAAAACTGCTGGACGATGCGCGCCAGCGCTACGTCGATCGCACCTATATCGCCGCGATTTACGCCGCGCTGGGTGACAAGGACGATGCGATTGCGCAATTGGAGCAGGCGTACCGCGATCGCTCCGCGCACATGAACGGCATCTGGATGAATGCGTGGTATCGACCGCTGCACGGCGATCCGCGTTTCGAAGCGTTGGTCGCGCGCATTCGGGCGGGTGGGCAGCCGGCGGCGACGGGGTCGAGCGCCGCTCCCGGATCGATTTGATCGCCGGAACGATGCGTCGCACTCAAGCCTGGTGCACCCGTCTTGCGTGCGGCTTCGGCTGGATTTGCTTGCCGAACCGGCAGGCGTACACCTGCGTCGTCTGCGCGCCGAGGAACAGGATCAACGCGCTGTAGTACACCCACACCACGATCAGGATCAGTGAACCCGCCGCGCCCGCGGAGCTGTACCGCAGGTGCGCCAGATACACGCCCAGTGCGTACTTGCCGATGGTGAACAACGCGCCGGTGATCAGCGCACCCACCAGCACTTCGCGCCACTGGATTTCGGCATCGGGCACGTACTTGAACAACAGCGAGATTATGCCCACCACGATCGCGAACGAAACCAGCGCATAGATCACGCGAAGCGCGATGCCGGCGCCCGGAAACAGTTGCGACACATGATGCTCGGCGCCGGCGAGCGCGATGCTGATGGCCATCGAAACCAGCAGCACGAAAGCCATGCCCAGCACGATCGCCAGTGCCAGCAGGCGCGAACCGAGCAGCCGCCAGATCACGTTGCGATCGGGCGTGGCCTTGACGTCCCAGATCTGGTTGAGTGCGGTCTGCAAGTGCGCGAACACAGTGGTGGCGCCGATCACCAGCACGATCGTGCCGATGATGGTGGAAACCACGCCCGCGTGATGATTGCCGGCCTGGGTCATCAGCGCGCGCACGACATCGGATTCCTGCGAACCGACCATCGAGCCTACGTATTGCAACACGTGCTCGCGCGCCGCGGTTTCGCCGAATATCAGGCCGGCAAGGCCAGTCAGCAACAGCAGCAGCGGCGCCATCGACAGCAGCGTGTAATAGCTCAAGGCCGCGGCAAGCTGGAACGGCTTGTTCGCGAAAAAACCGGTGACGATGGCCTTGGATGTATTCCAGATCGTCCTGAACAACATTGGCTTCCTGCCGTGCTCGCCTGGCCTGCCCAGCATGCCACGCCGCGCCGTGGCAATTGTCATCGTCGCGTGGAGCTCACGACGCCGGCGTACCGCGACGGGCTTCGCTGCGTTTGAGCTGGTCATCGACCACGGTCGCGATCACGATGTCTGCACCCACGTTCACGGTGGTGCGTGCCATGTCGAGGATCCGGTCGACGCCGATGATGATGCCGATGCCTTCCGGCGGCACACCGAATGTCGCGAGCAGCCCCGCGATCAGCGGCAGCGAACCCCCGGGAATGCCCGCCACCGCGACCGCGCTCAGCACCGCGAGCAGCATCAGGATCACCTGTTGCGCAAGCGACAGGTCGATGCCGAAGATTTGCGCGATGAACAGCACCACGCAGCCTTCGAACAACGCGGTACCACTCATGTTCATGGTCGCGCCGAGCGACAGCACGAAGCTCGCGGTACTGTTGCGCAACTTCAAGTCTTCGCTGGCCACGGCCAGTGAAGTCGGCAGCGTGGCATTGCTGGAACTGGTCGAGAATCCGGTCAC
>JAICIW010000144.1 GCA_025928735.1 Rhodanobacteraceae bacterium
CCGGCGCCCGATGCTGGACTTGCCGGCGCCCATCGGGCCGATCAGGAACAGGCTGGGCGAAGGGTTCATCTACCGAACATTACAACCTTTCCAGCCAATTCCACCTGTCTTGCGTGCGCCCGTCGAACAATCCGAAGAAAAGGTCCTGGACCTTGCGCGTCACCGGACCGCCTTCGCCGCTGCCGACCTGCTTGCCGTCCACCGAGCGGATCGGTGTGACCTCGGCGGCGGTGCCGCACATGAATATCTCGTCGGCGAGATACAGGTATTCGCGTGGCAGGTCGCGCTCGACCACGGAGATGCCGTTGTCGCGCGCCAGCGTGATGATCGAGTCGCGGGTGATGCCGTTCAAGAGCGCGGCGCTGACGGGGGCGGTGTGCAGCGCGCCATCGAACACCAGGAACACATTTTCGCCCGCGCCTTCGCTCAGGAGTCCGGTGGACGCCAGCGCAATGCCTTCGCCGAAGCCGCGCTGGCGCGCCTCGCGCGCGATCAGTTGTCCGGAAAGATAATTGCCGGCTGCCTTGGCGCCGGCCGGGATGGTGTTGGGCGCGAAACGCTGCCAGCTCGACACGCAGGCGGTGATGCCATTCTTCAGCGCTTCGGGGCCGAGGTATGGGCCCATCGGCCAGCCGGCGATCGTGATCTGCACCGGCGTGTCCGCGGAAATGCCGAACCCGCCGAGCCCGCGGAACGCGCACGGGCGGAGATACGCCTGCTCGAAACCGTTTTTCTTCAACACCTCGTGGCAGGCCGCAGTGACCTCATCGATCGTGAAAGGCATCGGCATGTCGTAGATGCGCGCCGAGCTGTACAGGCGCTTCATGTGCGCCGCCAGCCGGAAGATCGCGCCGCCCTCCGGGGTTTTGTAGCAGCGGATGCCTTCGAATATCGCCGAGCCGTATTGCAAGCTGTGCGACATCACGTGCACGGTGGCGTCTGCCCACGGCACGATCTTGCCGTTGTGCCACACCCACTCGGGATACTTCTGTTCGGCCATGTCGCGGCTCCGCGGAAAGCGGCAATGATAACCGGTCGCGCACGTTGGAGACTGCTGCGCAGCCGTCGCAGCCGCTGTTGTGGGAAGTCAGGCGATGGATGGCCGTTCTGGTCTTCACGACGGCGTCAACGGCGCGGACCCGTGTCCCTTTTTCGGAGCAGCGATCACGGATGATCGCAAAAACTATGCCCGCGGATGATGCTGCGAATGCAATCGCTTCAGGCCCTCTCGCGCGACCATCGTGTAAATCTGCGTGGTGGAAAGATTGCTATGGCCCAGCAGCATCTGCAACACGCGCAGATCGGCGCCATGGTTCAGCAGATGCGTTGCGAACGAATGCCGCAACACGTGCGGTGAAATGCGTTTCGCCGCAATGCCGGCGGCAAGCGCATGTTTCTTCACGAGTGTCCAGGCCATCTGCCTGGTCATGCCGGCGGCGCGGTTGGACAAAAACAGCGCGGGCGTTTCGCGGCCTTTCGCCAGCGCTGGGCGCGCACCGCGCAGATACCGCGTCAACCAGTCCATGCACGTTTCGCCGATCGGCACCAGGCGTTCCTTGCCGCCCTTGCCGACCACGCGCAACACGCCTTGGCGCAGGTTCAACCCCGCCAGCGGCAAGGTCACCAGTTCGCTGACGCGCAGGCCGCAGGCGTACATCAGTTCCAGCATTGCGCGATCACGCAGGCCGATCGGCGTCGCAATGTCCGGCGCTTCCAGCAGGCCCTCGATCTCGCGCTCCGCCAGCGCCTTGGGCAGCGTGCGTGGCAGCTTGGGCGTATCGAGCAGAAGGGTCGGATCTTCGAAGGAAACGTCGCGCCGCACCTGTTCGCCATAGAAACGACGCAGCGCGGTCAGCTCGCGCGCGTTGGTGCGTGCGCCGATGCCGGCCGCGTTGCGTGCGGCGAGATAGCGGAACAGGTCTTCGCGGGTCGCGCGCAGCAATCCATGTGCGTGTTCCGCCAGCCATGTCGCGCAACGCTCCAGATCGCCCCGATAATCGGTGAGCGTCAGGTCGGCCAAGCCGTCACGCGACCACACGCCTTCGAGGAACGTGTCAATCGCGGCATGGTCACGCGGGTCGATGTTGATGGGTGAATCGGGCATCATGCGATGCTGGCGCGCACACCCATCCGCCGCAAGCCCGACATGTCATCGACCTCCGCATCCGACGCCGCGAAACCAGCCCCACTGTGGCGGCGTTTCACCAGCATGATTTACGACCTGTTTCCGTTGGTCGGGTTGTGGATCGTCGCCGCCGCGCTGTGGGTGCTCGCGTTCCATGACGTCTACGATCCGCAACATCCGCAGCCGACCTTGCGGGTGCTGCTCGGCGTCTGGCTGCTGGTGGTCGCCGGCGCCTATTTCGTGGTGTCCTGGACCCGCGTCGGCGCCACCATCGGGATGCGCGCCTGGAAGTTGAAACTCGTGCGCGACGACGATGCGCGAATCGATGCGCGTACAGCGATGATTCGATACGTGCTGGCGCTGGTATCGCTGGCAGCGCTTGGATGCGGATTCTGGTACGCGTGGTTCGATGCCGACGGGCGCGCGTGGCACGACCGCGTGTGCCGGACGCGCATGATGCGTCTTTGATGCTTCGCCCGTTGCGCCGCCTGGTTGCTCGTTCTTCCATAGGTTGGGCTGACCCGGGCTTTATCCGGGGAAGCCCACCGTTGGGCTTCGCTACGCTCAGCCCAGCCCACGAAATGCTTTGCCCGCTGACGTCAATGTGGTTGGAGTGAGCTTGTGAGGCTCAATCGTTGGGCTTCACTGCGTTCAGCGCCAACCAAGCAAGAGCAGACCGCGTGCGGCCGCCTACGCCCGCCGGTAATACCAAACCGAAATCGCCAGCAGCAGCAACGCCGGAACCAGGTTCACGATGAACGGCGGTGCGCCGAACACGGTGCCGGTGCTGATGACGGCGCGCTGGAGGAAGTACCACGCGATCGCGACGATCACGCCCAGGAACAACCGCTTGCCGAGGCCGCCGGAGCGCAGCGTGCCGAACGCGAACGGCAGCGCCGCGAGCACCAGCAGCAACGTGTTGATGGGGTAGAACGCGCGCGTCCAGTACGCGTTCAAGTACACGCTCGGGTTCTGGCGGTTGGCGCGCAGGTAATCGATGTTGCGCGAAAGATCGCGCAACGACAGGTACTCGGGATGCACGACCGATGCTTCCAGTACCTCGGGGTCGAGCGATGTATCCCACGCCTGGCTTGCGTGCGTCGTGCTCACGGCACCCGAGGGCGACACCTGGGTGTCGCGCACGTCGTGCAGGGTCCACGCCTTGCCTTCCTGCGTAGCGAGCTTGGCGTGGCGGAACGACGTCAACTCGCCGGCATCGTCGAAACCGAAGATGCGCACGTCCGCCAGTTCCACCTGCGGTTGCCCGTGCACGAGATGGGCGAGCGCGGCCTTGGCGTTGACGATGTCATTGCCGTCGCGTTCCCACAGGCCGCTGGCTTGGTGGGTCAGGCTGCCCGCGGTGCGTTGCATCTGGATGGCCTGCGCGCGCTGTTCGCCGGCGGGCGCCGCGGTTTCGCCGAGGATGAACACGCCGACCAGCAGCGCCAAGACCAGTCCCGCCACCGACGCGCTGATCCGCAGTTTGGACATGCCCGCGGCGCGCAATGCGGTCAGCTCATTGGAAGTCGCCAGCGCGCCGATGCCGATCAGCCCGCCGATCAGCGCGGCGAACACGAACCACTGGTAGGCGCGTCGCGGCACGGTGAGCAGGATGTAGGCCACCGCCTTGCCGAGCGAATAGCCGTTGTGGCCGATGCTGCCGATCTGGCCCGCGAACTGGATGAAGGTATCGAGTCCGGTCAATACCAGCCAGGTCAGCAGCAGTCCGCCCAGCACCGTGCTCGCGATCAGCACGTCGGCACGCTTGGCGCGTACGCGCTGCCATAACGCGCCGATCACGCACGCGCTCCCTTGGTGGCGCGCGGCCTGCGGGGTGCGTACTGCCTTGCGAACACCCACGCCGCGCCGATGAAGACCGGCATCAGCACCCACCACATGCCGGCGGGTGCGGGCAGTTTGCCGCTGGCGATGAACATGCGTGCCAGCGTCATCAGGTTCACGATGATGAGGTACGCGAGCACCGCGACCAGGATGCGCCCCACCGGCGACGAACGCGGCGCCTGCCGCGCCATCGGCAGCGCCAGCATCGCCAGCACCAGCGGCCCGAACGGGATGGCGAGGCGCCATTGCAACTCGGCGCGTGCGTCGAGATTGGCGTCGCCGATCAGCGATGTGGTGGTGCGAAGACTTTCCGGATCGCTCTGGTCGTCATCGTCGGCCGGCGCCGACAGCGCGATGTCGTTGCGCTGGAATTGCATCAGTCGCCAGTTGTCGCGGTCCAGCCGGATGTCATAGCGATGTCCGTCGTGCAGCGCGATGAAGCGGTTGTCTTCCTGACCTTCGTGGAACAGGTCGCCGTGGTCGGCGGTAATCACGCTGATGCTGACCGTGCCATCCTTCTCGGCGCGTTCGCTTTCGACGAACAGCTTGCCGAGCCGGGTGCCGTCCGGGCTCACCGTGTTGGCAAACAGCGTGCCGCCGCGTCCGGCGAGGCTGGTGAAGCGGCCGGCTTCCAGTCCCGCGGCGATCACCGAGCGATTGGCCTGTTCTACTTCCGCGTTCGACGTCCGCGCCGCCAGCGGCCCCAGCCACAGCGCCACCAGCGCCACGATGCAACCCGCGCCGATCGCGAAAATCGCGGCCGGCTTCAGCAGACCCGTCGGCCCGAGCCCCGATGCCGACAACACGTGCATCTCGCTGTCGCGATACATGCGGCCCAGCGCCAGCAGCATCCCGAGGAACATGCCCATCGGCAGCAGCGCCTGCAGGGTGTTGACGAGATTGAGACCCAGCACCGTGAACATCACGCCGCCCGGGAGTCTTCCGGTCGCGACCTTGTTCGCCACGTCCGCGAACGTGCTGCCGGTGAAGATCACCAGCAGCACCACCACGGCGGCAAGGCTGCCGAACAGGAATTCGCGCAGGATATAGCGGTCGAGAATCGAAAGACGCGGCATCGGCTAGACTGGTTTGCTTTGCGAGCGGGAAACCTCGGGACAACCTGCCGCGCCCGGCCGCTGCGCGCCGGCGTCATGCAACCTGCCTCGCTTGCGACGGCTGTTCAGAGGTTTCGCAAGTGTAGTGGTGGTCGCGCGCCGGCCCGATGTTTTCAAGGAGCGTTTGTGATGCTTGAGTTCAGCCTCAGTTCCGATGCCGCTGCCGACAAGGCGGACACGGCCTGTGTCGTGGTGGGCGTTTTCGATGGCGCGCTGTCGCCGGCCGCGGCTGCGATCGACGCCGCCAGCGGCGGTGCGCTGACGCGCCTCGTCGAATCCGGCGATTTCACCGGCAAGGCGGGTGCGACACTGGTGCTGCACGGGCTTGCGGGCGTCACGTCACCGCGCGTGCTGCTGGTGGGGCTGGGCCGCGAAGGCGAACTCCGGTCGCGGACGTTCGCGCAAGCGTGCAGCGACGCCGGCAAGGCGCTGAAGGGCTTGCCGTTGACGGACGCGACGACTTGGTTGCCGCAAATCGATGTAAAAGACGTCGACGCCGATTGGCGCGTTCGCACCTGCGCGCTCACGATCGATCACGCCTGCTTCCGCTACACCGCAACCCTGAAGCCCGGCGATGATGCGGCGCGCTTGAAGAAGCTGGTGCTTGTCGCCGGGAACGCGCCAAAAGCCATCGAGCAGGCCCGCGCGATCGCGCGCGGCGTCGCCTTCGCGCGCGAACTCGGTTGCCTGCCGCCGAACCTGTGCACGCCTACCCACATCGCGGCGCAAGCCAAGACCATCGCCGACGAGCATGCGGATTCGGTCACGCTGGAAGTGCTGGAGCGCGCCGACATGGAAAAGCTTGGCATGGGCGCGCTGCTCGCGGTGGCGTCGGGCTCGGCGAGCCCGCCCAAATTGATCGTGCTCGAATACAAGGGTGCGGGCGAGGCCAAGCCGTACGCACTGGTCGGCAAGGGTGTCACCTTCGACACCGGCGGCATGAACCTCAAGCCGACAGGTTCCATGGAGGAAATGAAATACGACATGTGCGGCGCGGCCGGCGTGTTGGGGGCGTTTTTGTCGGCGGTGGAATTGAAACTGCCG